>CAUUIU010000062.1:0-12134 GCA_963545025.1 uncultured Sphingopyxis sp.
TCTACACTTCTAGCTTCGTCGGCAGCGTCAGATGTGTATAAGAGACAGCGATATTCCTTGTGCCCGATCAGCGAGTGGAACAGCAGATGCACCACCGCCATCCAGAACAGCACCGGGTAGCGCTTGGCCCCGAGCCAGGCGAGCAGCACGAGCGGCGCCAGCGCGATATGCCAATAGAGACCAAACAGCCCGAGATAGCCGGTGACCGGCGAGGTGCCATAGGCGGCGGCGCGGTTCTCGACGATGTTGATGCGCACTGCCTCGACCGCCCATTGAAAGGGCACCGCCCCCATTGCGAGGTTCGCGACGACGTCGATCGCGAGCGCGACGAGCCCCCCCGCGATCAGCGACAGCCACGCGCCGCGCCAATCGCGCTTCGCGGTGAAGATCGCGAGGACAAGCAGCGCGGGCGCATAATGGATGCGCGCAACGAAGCTCAGCCCCATGAGCACCCCTGCGAGCGCGAACTGCCGCGGCCCCGGCGGCGCCCGCCGCGCAACGAGCAGCCACACCGCGCCCATCAGCGGCGCGAGCGCGATCGGTTCGGACAGCGCGCGCGGCGCGAAGAAGATCAGCTCGAACCAGATCGCCGCGACGAACCCCGCCATCGCGCCGTGCAGCCGCGACAGTTTCAGGCCGAGCGCCGTCGCCGTTCCCACCACGACCAGCGACAGTGCCGCCAATGTCAGCCGCACCAGCGTCAGGTGAAAGGTCGTATCGGGCGACAGCGCATGCCCCGCCCCCATCGGCAGCGCGAGCAGTTCGGGGATCAGCCAGCTGCGTATGCCCGCGCGGTAATCCCAGGTCTGCACCCACGGCCCCTCGACCAGATGCCAGGCGGGTTCCAGATATTGCCAGATCTCGTCGAACCAGCCGACGGTGAAGGGGATCGACGCGACCGCGCGCAGCAGCGCGGCGAGCAGGATGGCGCCCCAGAAAATCTGGCGGTCGCCGATGCGTGCGATCAAGGCACCAGCACCGTGTCGACCGCCTTCGGCAACAGGTCCGGATAATCGAGCGTATAGTGCAGCCCGCGGCTTTCCTTGCGGTGCAGCGCGCTGCGCACGATCAGCTCGGCGCATTGCAGCAGGTTGCGCAGTTCGATCAGGTCGGTGGTAACGCGGAAATGGCCGTAATAATCCTCGACCTCGTGCGTCATCATGTCGATGCGGTGGCGTGCGCGTTCCAGCCTTTTGGTCGTGCGCACGATGCCGACATAATTCCACATGAAGCGGCGTATTTCGGTCCAGTTCTGCTTGATCACCACCTCTTCGTCGGAATCGGTCACGCGGCTGGCGTCCCACGGCCGGATCGCCGGCGCCGCGTCGAGCTGGTCCCAGCTGGCAATGATATGCTTCGCCGCCGCCTCGCCGAAGACGAAGCATTCGAGCAGGCTGTTCGACGCGAGTCGGTTCGCGCCGTGGAGCCCGCTCTCGGTGCACTCGCCCGCGGCATAGAGGCCGGGAAGGTCGGTGCGCCCGTCGAGGTCGATCAAAATGCCGCCGCAGGTATAATGCTGCGCGGGCACCACCGGGATCGGCTGCTTCGTCATGTCGATGCCGAGCGTCAGCAGCTTTTCATAGATGTTCGGAAAATGGCCCGCGACGAAATCGGGGTCCTGATGGCTGATGTCGAGGTGGACATAGTCGAGCCCCGAGCGCTTGATCTGGTCGTCGTTCGCGCGCGCGACGACATCACGCGGTGCGAGTTCGGCGCGTGCATCATAGTCGGGCATATAGCGGTGGCCGGTGACGGGATGCTTCAATATGCCGCCCTCGCCGCGCACCGCCTCGGTGATCAGGAAATTCTTGACGTCGAGATTATAGAGGCAGGTCGGGTGGAACTGCATCATCTCCATGTTCGAGACGCGGCAGCCCGCGCGCCACGCCATCGCGATGCCGTCGCCCGTGGCGCCGCGCGGCGCGGTCGAGAACTGATAAACACGCCCCGCCCCGCCGCTCGCGAGGATCGTCGCGCGGCCGACATGGGCGTGGACCTTCCCCGTTTTCTCATCGAGGGCATAGACGCCCCAGACCCGGCCCGACCCCGAATAGCGTTCCTCGTGCCGCCCGGTGATCAGGTCGATGCACGCCTGACCCGGCAGCAAGGTGATGTTCGGGTGCGCCTCGGCGGTCTTCAGGAGCGCCGCCTGCACCGCCCAGCCCGTCGCGTCGTCGACATGGACGATGCGGCGGTGCGAATGGCCGCCCTCGCGCGTCAGGTGCAGTGCCTCGGCGTCCTTGTTGAACGGCACGCCCATTTGGGCGAGCCGCTCGATCGCGTGCGGCGCGTTTTCGACGACGAACTCCACCGTCTCGCGCCGGTTGAGCCCGCCGCCCGCGACCATCGTGTCCTCGATATGATTCTCGAACGTGTCGCCCGCGTCGAGCACAGCGGCGATCCCGCCCTGCGCCCAGGCCGTCGATCCGCCGGTCAGTTCGCCCTTGGCGAGCACCAACACCTTGCAATGATCGGCCAGCGCGATCGCCGCGGTCAGCCCGGCAGCGCCCGAACCGACGATGATGACATCGTATTCACTCATGGCGCCTCTGTTGCACAGCGCGACGCCCTGCGACAGGGGGGATCGAAACGGTCGGCAGAGGGAATTTATCCGCATGTATAATGGTGAAGTCGGTCGCCGCACTTTGCTTTCGGCCATGGTCGCGCTTCCGCTCGCGGGGTGCGCACGCGGCCTGGCGACAAAGGTGCCCGGCCGGGCGCGCGACCTTGGCGTCGCGACCTTCAACATCTGGCACGACGCGGGCGGGCAGTGGCCGACGCGGCTCACGCTGCTGACCGCGGCGCTGCGCGCCGCCGATGCCGATGTCGTCGCGCTGCAGGAAGTGCTCGAGGATGCGCGCAAGGGCCTGCCCAACCAGGCCGACACGATCGCGCGCGAACTTGGCTACCCGCAGGTCCATTTCGTCGCGGTCGAACCCGAAGGCGCGCCCAAACGCTATGGCAATGCGATCCTCACCCGTCTGCCGGTGATCGAGGTCGCGCGGCGCAAGCTCGCGCCGCTGTCGGATTCGCGCACCGCGATCCGCGTACGCGTGCAAACCGAAACCGGACCGATCGACATCGTCGGGACGCATCTGGCGTGGGAGCCCCATGCCGGCGCCGTTCGCGCCGAACAGCTGGCCGACCTGCTCGGCTGGTTGCCGACCGACGGCGTGCCGCTGATCGTGATGGGCGATTTCAACGCGCCGCTCGACGATGCCGGCCTTCGCGCCATGGGGCCGCCGCGCTTCACATCGGCGTTGCCACAAGGCGCCACCGCGACGACGCTCAACACCGCGCGCGGGCACAAACCTCGCGTGATCGACCATATTTTTGTCGACTCAGCGCATTTCGCCGTCGCCGCTGCAAAAGTCATCGGTAGCGACGCGGTCGACGGCGAATATCCGTCCGACCATTTCGGCGTCGCCACGCGCCTGACGAGAAACGCAATCTGACGCTAAGAGTTGGGTGAGTTCCAAGGGCCCTTTTGGCTAACCGGGCGGACTACGACCCCACCCATGTGCGCTTCGCGAGCGTGGCATTTCACGCCGTCGATATAGCAGGTTTCCGACATATAAGGCGTGCCGTCCTCATAGGCGGCAGTCAGGGTTTCGATGAGGTTAGGATGTCCAGGCCCGGCGCTCCGGTATCTAACGGGCCGGCCAGTGTCATCGGTTAAGCGATGGTAACAATCGCGGCATACATAGTCGGGATAACGGGCGTTCTCCTTCACCGACGCCCCGCAAATGGGACAAACCTGCCCGGCGACCTCCTCAACCATTCGCAGCGCGCGTCAGGTTGAGAAACACATCCTCAAGGTCGGCCTCGCGCGTCGAGACGTCGACGATGCCATGCCCCATCGCATTGACCGCCGCGAGCACCTCGCCGGCATTCATGCGGTCCTTGTTGTAGCTGATCGCGAGCCCGCGCTCGCCCTCGCGCTCGACCTTGTCGAAGGCGGGATGGCTCGGCAGCTGGGCGATGTCCTGATCGAGCGTCACCACGACGATCTTCTCGCGCGCCATGTCGACCAGCTCGCGCGTCGGCTTGTTCGCGATCAGCTTGCCATGGTTGATGATCGCGATGCGGTCGCAGAGTTCCTCGGCTTCCTCCAGATAATGCGTCGTCAGCACGACGGTCACGCCACGGTCGTTGAGGCTCTGCACATAAGACCAGAGCTGCTGGCGCAGTTCGATATCGACCCCCGCGGTCGGCTCGTCGAGCACGATGATCGGCGGCGAATGCACCATCGCCTTGGCGACGAGCAAGCGGCGCTTCATGCCCCCCGACAGCGTGCGCGCATAGGCGTCGCGCTTGTCGCTGAGGTGCACCGCCGCGAGCAGTTCGTCCGAAATCCGTTTGCCCTTCGGCACGCCGTACAGCCCCGCCTGATTCTCCAGCGTCTCATAAGGCGTGAAAAAAGGATCGAAGACGATTTCCTGCGGCACGATGCCGATCGAATATTTGGCGTTGCGCGGATCGCCGTCGATGTCGAAGCCCCAGATGCTCGCGTTGCCGCTGGTCTTGTTGACCAGCCCGGCGAGGATGTTGATCAAGGTCGACTTGCCCGCCCCGTTCGGCCCGAGCAGCCCGAAGATCTGGCCGCGCGGCACGTCGAAACTGACATTGTCGAGCGCCTGCTTGCCGCCGGCATAGATTTTGGAGACGGCGTCGATGCGGATGGCGGCTTCACTCATGGCCGCCTCCATAGCCGCGCGTCCGCCCGTGCGAAAGGCGCGATTTCCCGATAAGCGGCGCGTTAACGCTAAATTGGAAACTCGCCGCTAACAGGGGCGCTGTGAGGACCAGACACACCCTACGCCCGCTGCGCATGCAGCGCGGCCTTGCCGCCTTTGCGCTGTTGATCGCGCCCGCCGCCGCTTCGCCGGCGCTGGCGCAGAACGCCGCGCAGGCTGAGGCCGAAGCCATTGTGCTTCGCCCGCTTTCCTTCTTCAAGGTCAACGACCTCGACTTCGGGGACATCATCCCGTCGGCGACCGCCGGGACCGTCACGCTCGAACCCGACGGGTCGCGCAGCCGTACCGGCGGCGTCACGCTCGCCGGCAATGGCGGCGAGCCCGCGCGTTTCGCGGGCCTCGGCAGCTTCAACCGCCAGGTCAATATTTCACTCGGGTCGAACACCATCTTCATCACCGGACCCGGCGTGCGGATGCGCGTGCGCAATTTCGAGATCGGCAGCACGCCGACCGCGATCCTGTCGACGACGCCGACGCGTTTCCGCATCACTTCGGCGCTCGGAAACTATAATTTCCCGGTCGGCGGCACGCTGGAGGTCGGCGCCAACCAGGCGCCCGGCGATTACAGCGGCACCTTCACGATCACGCTCAACTATCTCTAGACCTTCTGTGGGGGAAGGCGGCACCGGGGGACCACCTGTGTTCGCAAGAACGCTTGCCGGTGCCGTCAGCACCCCATCGCGATAGTGCAGAGCCGATTGCCGAGCCCCGACGCGCTTGCTATGGGCGCGGTCGATGACCCAGAACACGCCCGAAATCGTCCGCACGCCCAAGACCCGCATCGCCTGCGACGGCACCGGCGACGGCCTCGCCGATGCGGCGCTCGGCCATCCGCGTGTCTGGCTCGAAATCGACACCGACGATGGCTTCGCCGACTGCGGCTATTGCGACCGGCGCTTCATCCTCATCGGCGGGATCGCCGATAAAGGTTAAGCGTCGGCGGGATCGCCGACCACGCCTGATCGCGTCGCGACCGCCGCCAAGCGTAAACGGCCGCTTTACCATCCCCATCCATGAACGACTCACGTCCGTCTGGCATAAATGTGCCAGACAGGAGCAGAATCTGTGGGGATTCGAGGGACCAGTAACTGTCGGGGGGCACTTCGCATCCTGACCATCGCAGCGGCCGTGGCAAGCGCCGGGCTGTGCGTGCCTGTGCAGGCTGCGGATACCAATGTCACCGCAAACGCGGCGATCGTTCGCCCGAACACGCTGATCAAGACCGATGACCTCGATTTCGGCACGCTGATCAGCGGCACGACCGGGGGCACGGTCACGATCAACGCGGTGACGGGCGCGCGCACCACCGGCGGCGGTGTGACCCCCGTCGGCACCGGCAGCCAGCGCGCAATCTTTCAGGGCACCGGCGGCATATTTCTGATCACCGTATCGGGCAGCACGACGGTGACGCTGACGCGCGTCGGCGGCGGCGCGCCGACGATGACCGCGACGCTCGTGCGCGCGGCAAGCACCAGCGGCGGCGGCATCACCCTGCTCGGCGCGACCTTGCTGCCCAGCGGGGTGCAGACCTATTATATCGGCGGCACCCTGACCGTGCCCGCGAACCAGCCCGAGGGCGACTACAGCGGCACCTTCACGCTCACCGTCAATTATCTCTGACGGGCCTTTGCGCGCAGCGGCGCGCGTGCCTATATCGGGTACATGACAAGCCCGACCGATCCCCGCCGCTTTCTTTATCGCGCCGATGCGCTCGACCCCGATCTCGCAGCGAAGCTCGCACGCGAGGCGCTCGCCAAGGCCGACGACGGCGAGCTTTACCTCCAGTATCGCGCGACCGAGAGCTTCGGCTTCGACGACGGTCGGCTCAAGACCGCCGATTATTCGACCGACGCCGGCTTCGGCCTCCGCGCCGTGTCGGGCGAGATGACGGGCTTTGCCCATGCCAGCGACGTCAGCGCCGGCGCAATCCGCCGCGCCGCCGAGACGCTTGCCTTGCTCGACCCCGCAACGCAGGCGCCGGCGGGCCCGCCACCGCGCACCAACCGCCATCTTTATGACGAGGCGAACCCGCTCGACCTCATCCCCTTCGCGAAGAAGGTTGAGCTCTGCCAGAAGGTCGACGCCGCCGCGCGCGCCCGCGATCCGCGCGTCGTGCAGGTCTCGGTTGCGCTCGCCGGCAGCTGGTCGGTGGTCGAGATCGTCCGCGCCGACGGCTTCCTCGCGACCGATATCCGCCCGCTCGTCCGCCTCAACGTCTCGATCGTCGTCGAGGAGAATGGGCGGCGCGAGAGCGGCTATTTCGGCCTCGGCGGTCGTTACATGTACGACCATCTGTTCGAGGACGAACAGTGGAACCGCGCGATCGACGAGGCGCTGGCACAGGCGCTCGTCAATCTGCGCGCGGTCGACGCCCCCGCGGGTGAATTCACCGTGCTGCTCGGTCCCGGTTGGCCCGGCGTGCTGCTGCATGAGGCGGTGGGCCACGGGCTCGAAGGCGATTTCAACCGCAAGGGCACCAGCGCCTTTTCGGGCCGCATCGGCGAGCGCGTTGCCGCGCCCGGCGTCACCGTGGTCGACGACGGCGCGATGGACAGCCCAGTGGGCGGCGGCCGCCGCGGCTCGCTGAGCATCGACGACGAGGGCACGCCCACCGGCGAAACCATCCTGATCGAGGACGGCATCCTCAAGGGCTATATGCAGGACCGCCTCAACGCGCGTCTCATGGGGGTCGAGCCGACCGGCAACGGCCGCCGCGAAAGCTTCGCCCACGCACCGATGCCGCGGATGACCAACACCTTCATGAAGGGCGGCAACGACGATCCCGCCGAGCTGCTGAGCCGCGTCAAGAACGGCATTTTCGCCAAAAGCTTTGGCGGCGGACAGGTCGACATCGTGTCGGGCAAGTTCGTCTTCAGCTGCACCGAGGCGTACAAGATCGAGAATGGCAAGCTGGGCGATTCGATCAAGGGCGCAACGCTGATCGGCGACGGCCCGAGCGTGCTCACCAAGGTCATGGGCATCGGCAACGACATGGCGATCGACGAAGGCATCGGCATCTGCGGCAAGGGCGGCCAGAGCGTCCCCGCCGGCGTCGGCCAGCCGACCCTGCTGGTCAGCGGGCTGACCGTGGGCGGCACGGCCTGATCTGGCTTCCGGCGAAAGCCGGGCCCCGGTTTCGACCAACAGAGCATCGGCTTCTACCGGTGCCGGTTCGCCTGTGATCCCCCTCACTTGGCGTTCGCCCCTCCCGAGCATATAGCACTCTCAAACAAAACCGAGAATCGGGTCGCATCATCCGCGGGGGCATCCTACGCAACAGGGAGGATTTCATGCGTTCGAGTCTGCGTTTCATCTCCGTCGCCGCCGTCGCGGCCGCGCTCGCCGCCGTTCCGGGCTCGGCGCAAAAATCGACCGGTCCCAAGGAACGTTATGAAATGGACGTCGCGACGATGTCGGGCTTCGCCGCGATGAGCGGCGGGCGCGGCGGGCTTGGCGGTGCGATGAGCATGGCGTTCGGCGGCGATCCCAACAGCCGGGTCGCCTATCAGCTCATGCTCCGCCTTGGCTCGAACGGTGCGCCGACTGCTCCACCGCCGAAGGGCGACCATTTCTTCCTGCCGCAGGCGAAGCTCGGCAAATCGGTGCCGCTGGTCGGCGTCGAGCGCAAGGAAGGCGATTATCCCACCAGTTTCGAACGCCCGAAAGGCCGCCTGCTGCTCTATTGGGGCTGCGGCGCCAAGGCCGGGCCGGGCCAGCCGGTGGTGATCGATTTCGCCAAAGTCGCTGCGGGCCAGGTTCCGCCAAACCTCTTTTCGAGCGCGGTGCCGGTGATCCGCGAAGTGTCGCAGTCGAACAGCCGCTCCTATGTCGACTGGCCGAACAGCAAGAACGGCAAGCAGCCCGGCGGCGGCTCGTCACTGCTCGGCGCGCACCGCGTCGCAAGCAATATCGGCTCGGACATCAATTTCACCCTCGCGCAGGATTATATGCAGGGCCTGTCGGCCTCGACTGCGATCCAGGGCGACCAGTCGGTGATGCTGCGCTGGAACCAGCTGCCGAGCGCAACGGGCTATGCCGCCTGGACGATCGGCGGCATGGACCGACAGGAGAAAGGCGGCGACATCGTCTGGTGGACGAGCAGTTCGACCAAGGAATTCGGCGGCGGGCTGTGGGACTGGCTGCCGCCGTCGGTGGTCGCGAACCTCATCACCAAAAAGACCGTCATGCCGCCGTCGCAGACGAGCTGCCAGATCCCCGCCGAGGTCAAGAAGGCGTCGGGTGACATGATGATCGGCAATCTGAACGCCTTCGGGCCCGAGGCGAATTTTTCTTACCCGCCCAAGCCAGCGGGCAATGCGGTGTGGAATATCGACTGGACCGCCAAAGTCCGCTTCCGCTCGCACACCATGTTGCTGATCGGCGCCGATTTCGGCGGCATGGGCGCGTCGAGCGGCGGCAGCACCCCCGCCGAGCCCGCGAAGAAAAAGAAGTGCAAGGGCCCACTCGGCATCCCGCTCCCCGACGGAGCGTGCTAAAAGAACGGCGAGTCAGCACAGGTTCAGACGCCCGCGGCTATGGCAGCCGCGGGTAGGGTGTGAACTAGACAGGAGTCTGCCATGCGTCACCTGATACCGGCACTATTTGCCGCCGCCGCGATGACCGCCGCCCCCGCCGCCGCGAAAGAAAAGCTCGCCCCGGAGGCCGAGCTTGCCAAGCTGCTCGAAGGACGCGTCGCCGGCGAACCGCAGAATTGCATTTCGCTTCAGCCGTCGGCGGGCAGCCAGGTCATCGACCACACCGCGATCGTCTATCGCATTGGCGGCACCTTGTGGGTCAATCGCCCGAAAAGTGGCGCCGAATCGCTCGATGACGACAATGTGCTGGTGACCAAGCTGACCGGCAGCCAATTGTGCAGCATCGACACCGTCCAGCTGCACGACCGGAGCAGCAACTTCTATCGCGGCTTCGTCTCCCTCGGCGAGTTCGTGCCCTACCGCCGCGTAAAAGGCGAATAGCCCCAGCGGCCTGGCACGATGAAAGCAATCCGGGGTTGCGTAAAGCGCTCGGGATTGCTTCGCTCTGCCGGCAATGACCGAAGATAATGAAATGCTCGCCGCCCCGCCCGCCGATTGGGCGCAGCAATTGCTCGCCTTCTGGTTCGGCGAGCATGGCATGGACGACTGGTACGGCGGCGGCCCCGAGTTCGACCAAGCGGTCCGCAAGCTGGCGGGCGGCTGGCACGAAGCGTTGCGATCGCAGCCCGCCGCAGCTTTCCTGACCGACCCCGATACCGCGCTCGCCGCCGCGATCCTGTTCGATCAGGTACCGCGCAACATCCATCGCGGCCACGCCGACGCCTTCGCCACCGACAGTCTCGCGCGTGCGATCGCGCACGGCATCGTCGAACGCGGCTGGGATCAAGAGCTTCCCGACGAGCGGCGCCAGTTCGCCTGTCTGCCCTTTCAGCACAGCGAGGATATCGGCGACCAGCGCGAATCGCTGCGCCTGTTCGGGCAGTTCGATGACCCGATGTTCCAGGATTATGCGCAGAAGCATTTCGCCATCGTCGACCGCTTCGGCCGCTTTCCGCACCGCAACGAAGCGCTGGGCCGCGCGACGCGTGCGGACGAGCAGGCGGCGATAGAAGAGGGCAAGAATTGGTGATAGGGCGGGCGCGAGACGGAGAGCAGCTATGGCCGATTTTACCGATACGCTGACCGACAAGCATATCGCCTTCATCGAGAAGCAGCCGGTCTATTTCACCGCGACCGCTGCCGCCGACGCGCGGATCAACCTGTCGCCCAAGGGCTATGCCGACAGCTTTCGCGTGCTCTCCGAAAGCCAGGTCGCCTACCTGGACCTCGGCGGATCGGGGAACGAGACCCACGCGCATCTTGCCGCCGACGGGCGGATCACGATCATGTTCTGCGCCTTCGATCGCACGGCATTGATCCTCCGCATCTATGGCCGCGGCCGCGCCGTCCTGCCGCAGGATGCCGAGTGGGAAGCGCTCGCCGCACATTTCACCATGCTTCCGGGGACGCGCCAGATCTTCGTGATCGATATCGACAGCGTGCAGACGAGCTGCGGGTGGGGCGTCCCGATGATGGAATTGCAGCACGAGCGCGATACGCTGCAGAAATATCACCGCCAGTCCGACCCCGTCTTGTGGGTCGAAAAATTCCAGGAGCGTACCAAGAGCATCGACGGCCTGCCGACGCGTCCCACCGACCGGTTCTTTGCCGGCTGATGGCGCTCGTCGAACTGGTCCGCCTGCCCAATGGCGCCGAGGCCGAGCTGCTGCGCGGCCGGCTCGAAAGCGCCGGAGTCCATGCCGTCTGTTTCGACGCGGGCATGAACATCGCGGAAAGCGTCGGGCTGCTGATCCCGGTGCGCATCATGGTGCTCGACGAGGATCTGGCCGAAGCGCAGGCGCTGATCGCCGAATTCGAGGCCGGCGGGAACGGAAACACGGCCTGAGCGCTTGAAAAGCACGTCATGATCAAGGTCGCCAGTTATAATATGCGCAAAGGCATCGGGCTCGACCGGCGGCGCGACCCCGGCCGGGTGCTGTCGGTGCTCGGCGAGCTCGACGCCGATATCGTCGCGCTGCAGGAGGCCGACCGGCGTTTCGGTACCCGCGCGAGCGCGATCCCGCCGCATATGTTCGACGAGCATAGCGACTATGTGCCCGTCGGGCTCGACAACCGACCGCACAGCATCGGCTGGCACGGCAACGCCTTGCTCGTCCGCAAGGGCGCCGAGGTCGAGGAAAGCCACGCGCTCCACCTGCCGACGCTCGAACCGCGCGGCGCCGTCGCGGCGACGATCCGCATCGGCGACACGCGATTGCGCGTCGTCGGCATGCACCTCGACATTTCAGGGCTGCGCCGCCGCCAGCAGGCGCGCGCGATCCTGAACCATGTCGCCGAGGGCGAAGATCTGCCGACGATCCTGATGGGCGACTGCAACGAGTGGCGCAATCGCGGCGGTTGTCTCGCCGACTTCGGCGAGCGCCACCATATGGTCGATACCGGCCACAGCTTTCACAGCCGCCGCCCGGTCGCGAAACTCGACCGCATCTTCGCGACCCCCGACCTTCAGCCGGTCGACGCCGGGGTGCACCAGAGTGCGCTCGCCGCGCGCGCATCGGATCACCTGCCGATCTGGGCGCGGTTCAAGGCCGCCGATCGGGGCTAGTGCCCAAATAATAGGCAGACCTCTGCCTCGCCTGCCCAACGAACGCACGATCCGGTGCGTCGGCGACTCCAAAACCGTCACAAAATGTTAACTTTTGCCCCGCCCGCGCAATCTGGCACGGCTGTTGCACCGCAACATGAGCCATAAGCAAAAGGGGGGCATCATGAAGCTGATCCTGGCTATCATCAAACCGTTCAAGCTCGACGAGGTGCGCGA
>CAUUIU010000063.1:0-12133 GCA_963545025.1 uncultured Sphingopyxis sp.
CTACACTTCTAGCTTCGTCGGCAGCGTCAGATGTGTATAAGAGACAGGCCGATCAATTTCCCGACCGTGCCGCGCGGCACCGAACGCCTGCGCTTCACGCCGGGCCCGGCGCATGACGAGGCGATGATGCGTGAACTGACGCAGGCGCTGGTTGAGATCTGGGACCGGCTCGAACTGCAGCTGCAGAAGGCCGCGTGAAGCCCGCAGCCGGTTACGATGACGTCGTCGTCGGGCGCCGCTCGATCCGCGGCTTCCTCGACAAACCCGTCCCGAAAGCCCTCGTTGCTGAAGTGATCGAGATGGCGATGCGCGCGCCCTCGTCGTTCAACAATCAGTGCTGGAACTTTTCCGTCGTAACCGGCGCCCCGCTCGAAGCGATCCGTCGCGGCAACACCGACGGCATATTGGCGGGCAACCCCGACAGTCGCGAATTCCGCCGCTTCGACGGCATCGCCGACACGCATCGCGGCCGCCAGATCGAGATCGCCAAGCAACTGTTCGGCGCGATGGGAATCGAGCGCGACGACAAGGATGCGCGGCAGGATTGGGTGCTGCGCGGCTTTCGCCAATTCGACGCGCCGGTGAGCATCGTCGTGACCTATGACCGCGTGCTGCTCGGCAGTGACATCGCGCCGTTCGACTGCGGCGCGGTGACCAATGCTCTCGTCAACGCCGCCTGGTCGCGCGGGCTCGGCTGCGTCATCAACAGCCAGGGCATCATGCAAAGTCCGGTGGTCCGCGAACATGCGCATATCCCCGACGATCAGGTCATCATGATCTGCGTCGCGATGGGCTGGCCCGATGCCGATTTCCCGGCCAATGCGGTGGTGTCGAACCGCAAGAGCGTCGATGAGGCGGTGCGGTTCGTCGGTTTCGACGATTAAGCCGCTGGCCGCATCATTCCCCAGAAATGCGGCCCGCCGCTCGGCACGTCCCACTCCGCCTGCGTGACGAAGCCCAGCCGCTCGTAAAGCGGCACATTTTCCGGCGTCGCGGTTTCGAGCCAGCAGGGAAGCCCCTCGGCGTCGGCGACCGCCGTCTGCTTACGAATGATCCGTCCGCCATGGCCCTTGCCCTGATGCTCGGGACGCACGCCGACATAGTGGAGGTACCAGAAGCGCCCCTTCGGCCGGTGAGCGTCGATACCGCCCTGTACCTTCAGCCCGCGAGGCAGGGCGCCGCCGAAGGTCGTGATCAGCGGAATTACGGTGCGGAGAAACTCGAACGTGCCGCTATGCGCCTGCCCCGGTGCACGCCACAGCGCCGCCGCTTCATCGCCGTCCGAGCGCAGCGCCAATCCCGCGCGCATATCGGCGGGTGCGAGGACACCGAACAATCCCTGCAACGCACGCGCGCGATGATAGGGTTCGGGCAATATCCACGAAAGCGCCGGGTCGGTCTGAAACGCCAGCGCGAGCGTTTCCATCACTGCCGGAAGCTGGTCTCGCTCCGCTTGTCCGATCGCTTCACCCATATCCGCCTCCCCATCCCCGGCGGATGATAGCAGCAATTCAGCCGCGCGCGAGACCGCCGCGGACAGCGTAGCCGCGATACAGGCTGCGGCAATAGCCCGCGCCGCCTGTTTCCTTCGCGAGCCCCCCGATCACCGACCCCAACTCGGCGCGCGGCGCCACATGAAATTGCGCGAGCCAGCTGAACAGGGCGCGCCTCCACAGCGCCGGCAGCCCGTCCTGCTGCCCGAAATCGACGACCTCCAGCCGCCCGCCGGGCGCGACACAAGCGGCTGCATGGACCAGCGCCGCCTGCCAGTCGGGGATCATCGACAACGCATAGCTGATGAACACACGGTCGAAACTGGTGCGGCCGAACAACGCCGCCGCGTCGAAATCGCGCGCATCGCCCTGCGCCAGCGCCGCATCGATCCCCGCCTTCGCCATCGAAGTGTGTGCGGTCGCCAGCATCGCCTCCGAAATATCGACGCCGAACAGCTGCGCCTTGGGCCAGGCCTTGCCGACCGCAATCAGGTTGCGCCCAGTCCCGCACCCGATTTCGAGCACTGATCCACCCGGCGGCGGCGCCAGATCGGCAATCAACCCGTCACGGCCGAGGAGATAATATTTGCGCGTCAGGTCGTAGATATGTCGCTGGGTGCGATAGACGCCGTCCATCAACTCGCCGTGGCCGGCACCCATGCTCAGACGCCCTTCAGCACATAGAGATGAACCCCGCCATAGATCGCCGACCGGTCGCGGCGCGTGTAGCCCCGTGAATCTTCCGCGCGATAGTCCCAGCGATCGAGCAGGTCGGCCGACAGACGCCCGGGAAGAAGGCTCGGTTCGGCGGCGGTGCGGAACAGTACGCGCGCGCCGGGGCGAGCGGTGCGCGTGACTTCGCTCCACAGCGCATTCAGCTGCGCGTCGCTCATCCAGTCCTGCGCGTCGAGGAAGATATAGCGGTCGAAGCTCGCAGCGTCGTTCGCCGCGAGCATATCGGTCATGTTCGCATGCAGCATCGTGACGCGCCCGGCGCGCGCCTTTACCGCCTCATAATGCGCCGCCTGAAGATAGGGTGGCAAAGGCACGGAGGCGCCCTTGCCATAACCGCGCCCGAACGCCTGCCAGGCGAAATAATTGTCCTCGATTGCGAAATCGCAAGTCAGCTTTTCCAGACGGCCGCGCAGCACGTCAGCCATCGGCTTGCCGCCCGCCAGTGCATCATATTGCGCCGGAGGAATGCCGAGTCCGAACAGCGACGAGCGCTGGTCGGTGACCCAGCGGATGAACTTGCGGTCGAAGAAAGGCGCGAACTTCGTTTCGAAAATTGTCCGCTGTTCCTCGATCGTCTTCGCTTCGAGAAACTGGCGCAGATCGATGCGGTGCATCCGCGCCACCAGATGGGCCAGCCCGATGAAGTTGCCGAGCAGGCCGCGTTTGTAGAGCCCATGAGCGAAACCGTTGATCCGGCGGCGGCCGACAAGGTCACGGCCCTCCCAATAGCGTCGGCTCGTCTCGTCGAGATGCGGACGGACAAAGGCGCGATAATCGGCGATGTTGGCGTTGCTGTCGGCGTCGGCGAAGAAGCGGCGGAAGCTGTCGTAATCGGGCAGTTGCCGGATCGCGACGCGCTTCAGATGATTGAGTGCGACATGCGCGGTGTTGAGGTCGACCGCGACGATTTCGGCCGGGTCGGCGGTCAGATAGGAAAAGACGTTGCAGCCGCCGCTCGCGATCGTCGCGACCCGGTTGCCGGGCTGGATCGCCAGCGCCTCCATGTCGACGACCGGATCTTCCCATATCTGGGCATAGACCAGTCCCTTGAACGCCAACGCAAAAGCGCGGTCGAGCAGGCGTTGCTTCTGCTCGGCATCCTCGCGGACGACGGCGGCGGCGATCTTGCGATTGGGCTGGCTGGCCATGGAACAGGTCTCCCGGGTCAAGGTGGATCCGGGGCTGCCCATGACAGGCGAAGATGCGATTTCAGCGTAAAATCGGTGACAAATTGGGGACAGCGGCGAAAAATATCCTCCCGTTCATCCGTCATTCCCGCGAAAGCGGGAACCCAGTTCTAACGTTGCTGCTGGGTTCCCGCTTTCGCGGGAATGACAAACTTTTGTGCCGACAGTATGCCTTAATCCCGGCAATAACCCTCGCCGGTCTTCACGATCAGGCATTCCTTCTTGCCGGCGAGGTACTTCAGGCCCGTTTCATCGCCGCTTCCACGGCGCAGGCTCAGCTCCTCGGTGCCGCGCTTGAACGTGATGCCACGCTCGCTGTCCGCGCCGTCATACGTCCCCTTGGTGTCGAGGTCGGACTGCATTTCCAGCTTGTACTTGCCGGGCTCGGCGGTGGTGATCGTGGCATACATGCCCTCGACCCCCGTCCATTTGCCCGCCCAACTCGCGAAGCGGTGCGGAGCGGTCGCCGGGTCTTCGGTCGTGGCCGTTTCGGACGGTACGGTCTCGACCGGCACCTCGGTCGTCGTCGCGGTGTCCGTAGGCGCCGGCGCTTCTGCCTTTTCGCAGCCAGCCAGCAGAACCAGCGCCGCAGCGCCGGCAAAAATCATGCTCTTCTGCATCATATGTCTCCTTCCCCCTCCAAACGCATCCGGCGGGATAAGTTTCCGCCGCCTTACTCGGTAATGATCTCCGCGAACTTCAACGGATCGACATTGCCGCCCGACAGGGTGACCAGCGTTGCGTCGGTCGGCGACACTTTTCCCGCCAGCACCGCGGCCAATGCCGCCGCGCCGCCCGGCTCGACAACCAGATGCAGCCGCTCGAACACCAGCCGCATCGCGTCGCGAACCTCGTTCCGCGTCACGGCGACCCCGCGCACGCCGCGCGCCTGTAGCACTGCGAAATTGATCGGCCAGGTCTCCGGCGTCTGGAGCGCGTCGCACTCGGTCGGATAGGCCATGTCCGCGACGGACAGGATCGTGCCCGCCGCCAGGCTGCGCGTCACATCGTCCCAGCCTTCCGGCTCGACCGCGATGATCTCGGCATTCGGGCAGGCGAGCGCGAGACCCGCCGATAGGCCGCCGCCGCCGCAACAGGCGACGATCCGGTCGGGCCCGTCGATCCCGCGCGCCTTCATCTGCGCTGCCGCCTCGATTCCCGCCGTTCCCTGTCCCTCGATGATCCACGGATCGCCATAGGCGTGCACCAGCGTTCCGCCGCGCTCGGCAAGCAGCTTCGCCGCGACCGCGTCGCGCGATTCGGTGACGCGATCATAGAGCACGACTTCGGCGCCGAGCTTGCGCGTCGCCGCCAGCTTCATTGCGGGCGCATTGCTCGGCATCACGATCGTCGCCTTGATCCCCAGCCGCTTCGCCGCCCACGCGACGCCCTGCGCGTGATTGCCGCTCGACACCCCGACGACGCCTTCGTTCGCCTGCTCGGGCGTCAGGTCGGTCAGCCGGTGCCAAGCACCGCGGATCTTGAATGCGCCGACGGGCTGCAGGCACTCAGCCTTGCACCAGATCGTCTTGCCGTCGATTTCGAGCGGGAGGAGCGGCGTCTGCGGCAACAATGCAGCGACTTTCGCCGCCGCGCGTTCGACCCCGGCAAGGGTCGGTGCGCGCGCGGGATCGATCAGGGCATCGGGGCTTTGCTGTGTCATGGCTTCGTCCTATAGGCCGCGGCATAGATCACAAGCGGCATAGATACGCGACAGGAGATTTTTCATGAGCAAGGTTCTGGTGATCGGCGCAGGTGGCGTCGGTTCGGTCGCGGTGCACAAGATGGCGATGAACCCCGACATCTTTCCCGACATCACGCTGGCCAGCCGACGCAAGTTCAAGTGCGACGCGATCGCCGAATCGGTGAAGCAACGCACCGGCGTCACGATCAAGACGGCCGAGGTCGACGCCGACCATATCGAAGCGACCGCGGCGCTGATCCGATCGATCGGCGCAACCCATGTCGTGAACCTCGCTTTGCCCTATCAGGACCTGACGATCATGGAGGCGTGCCTGTCGACCGGCGCGCATTATCTCGACACCGCGAACTACGAACCGCGCGATGAGGCGAAGTTCGAATATCACTGGCAATGGGCCTATCACGACCGCTTCAAGGAAGCTGGGCTGATGGCGCTGCTCGGTTCGGGCTTCGACCCCGGCGTGACCAGCGTCTTCACGACCTGGCTGAAGAAACATCATTTCGAGCGTATCGACACCCTCGACATTCTCGACTGCAACGGCGGCGATCACGGTCAGCATTTCGCGACCAACTTCAATCCGGAGATCAACATCCGCGAAGTCACCGCGGTCGCGCGGCACTGGGAAAATGGCGACTGGGTCGAAACCCCGCCCATGTCGATGAAGCAGCCATTCGATTTCGAAGCCGTCGGGCCGAAGACGATGTACCTCATGTATCATGAGGAGATCGAAAGCCTGAAAACGCACTTGCCCGAGATCAAACGCATCCGCTTCTGGATGACCTTCGGCGAGGCCTATATCCAGCACCTCACCGTGCTCCAGAATGTCGGCATGACGCGCATCGACCCGGTGATCTACGAAGGCCGCGAGATCATTCCGCTGCAGTTCCTGAAGGCTGTGCTCCCCGAACCGTCGAGCCTTGGCGAGACGACCAAGGGCAAGACCAACATCGGCGTCATCGCGACGGGCCTCGGCAAGGACGGGCAAGTCAAGACGCTCTATCTCTACAATATCTGCGACCATGAGGACGCGTTCGCCGAAACCGGCAATCAGGCGGTCAGCTACACCACCGGCGTGCCCGCGATGATCGGCGCCGCGATGATGGTCACTAGCACGTGGAGCGGCGACGGCGTGTTCAACATGGAGCAGATGGATCCCGATCCCTTCATGGACATGCTGAACGATCACGGTCTGCCGTGGCAGGTCAAGGAGCTCGACGCGCCGCTCGATTTCTGATCGATTTTACTTCTTTCGTCATTCCCGCGAACGCGGGAACCCGGTAGCCACGTCGCAGCTGGGTTCCCGCGTTCGCGGGAAGGACGAAAGGTAGCCCAAATGAAATTGCGAATTGCAGCGCTTGCGTTGCTTGCTGCTTTTGCCGCGCCTGCGGCGGCCCAAACCGACGACGCCTACGCCCCCGCGCGTGCGATCGTCGCCGACATCGGGAAGGTCGTGACCCCCAACGGCGTGCAAGAGACGTTCGAGGTCACGCTGGGCGGGGCGCGACAGGTTGTGAACGTCCGCGGCTCTGACCGTAATAATCCAATTCTGGTCTTCGTCCACGGCGGACCCGGAGCGGTCGAAATGCCCTTCGCCTGGGCGTTCCAGCGGCCGTGGGAGGATGTCTTCACCGTCGTCCAGTACGACCAGCGCGGCGCCGGACGATCCTATCCGCTGAATGATCCCGCAGCGCTCGCGCCGACCATGACCCCCGAACGCTATCGCGACGACACGATCGAACTGATCGAGCTGCTCAAGAAGCGCTACGCCAAGCGCAAGGTCGTGCTGATGGGTCACAGCTGGGGCTCGATCGTCGGTCTGTCCGTCGCGGTGAAACGCCCCGACCTTCTCCACACCTATGTCGGCGTCGGTCAGGGCATCGATTTCCGCGAGGGTGAAAAGGCTGGCATGGCGTGGACGCGCGCCAAGGCACAGGCGGCGGGCAACAGCGAAGCCGTCACCGCGATCGACGCGCTCGCGCCTTATCCGCTGGGCGATTTCACGATCGAAAAGGCCGACGGCTGGCGCAAATATGCGATCCCCTATGGGTCGCTCATGTACAACAAGCCCGACCTCACCCTCTATTTCCAGACCCCGCGCCTCTCGCCCGAATATAGCGAGGCCGACCGCAAGGCCTGGGGACAAGGCAGCGCCTTCTCGGTGACGACGCTCTGGCCGCGTCTCGCCGATGTGAGCTTCATGAAGATCAGAAAGGTCGATGTGCCCATCGTCTTCCTGCTCGGCCGGCACGACTATACTGTCCCTTCGCCGGTGGCGGCCTATTGGTTCGGACAGGTCAAGGCACCCTCGAAGAAGCTCGTCTGGCTCGAACATTCGGCGCATATGCCGATGGTTGAGGAGCCGGGACATTTCTTCGCCGCGCTGCTCCGCGATGTGCTGCCGCTGACGAAGGACCCAAAATGACCGCCTATCTCGCGCCGATCGGGCTGCTGTTCATCTCGAACATCTTCATGACCTTCGCCTGGTACGGTCAGCTCGGCGAGATGTCGCGGCCGGTTTGGCTCGCGGTGCTGATTGCATGGGGCATCGCCTTTTTCGAATATTGCCTCGTCATCCCGGCAAACCGCATCGGGTATGGCGTTTACAGCGCGGCCGAACTCAAGACCTTGCAGGAAGTGATCACGCTGATCATCTTCGCCGGCTTCGCGGTCTTCTGGCTCGGCGAGAAGCTGACGCTGAACCATCTGGTCGGTTTCGGGTTCATCGCGCTCGGGGCCTTCTTCATCTTCAAGGGACCGATTGCGGCCTGACGCCGCGCCCGCTAGCCTCTCCCGGACAGGAGGGCGAGCGATGGGCGACGACACACGGATTTCGCGGCGGACATTCGGCGCAGGCGCCGCAGGACTGGCGGCGCTTGGCGCAAGCCCCGCGACGGCGAAACCGGCGAAGCCCAGGGCGATCCCGACCGGCAAGCCCTTCATCCTGACCACCTGGGACTTCGGCCCCGGCGCCAACGCCATCGGTTGGCCGATGCTCGCGTCGGGGGCGTCGGCGCTCGACGTCGTCGAGGCGGCGATCAACCATGTCGAACTTCTCGGCGATTATTGGGTCGGCGCGGGCGGCGTCCCGAACGAGGTCGGCGAGACGACGCTCGACGCGATGATCATGTGGGGTCCGACGCACGATGCCGGCGCGGTCGGCTGCCTCAAGCGCGTCAAGCGCGCCATCTCGGTCGCGCGCAAGGTGATGGAGGAGACCCAGCACAGCCTGATCGTCGGCGACGATGCGACGCGCTTCGCCGCGCGCATGGGGTTCGCCGAAACATCGCTGACCAGCGTCGTGTCGCAGCAGGCATGGGACAAATGGGCGGCGAAGGGTATCAAGACCGACGCTTTCGCTCCCGAACCGATCGGCAAGAACCCCAAGCTCGCGGGCCACGACACCGTCGGCAGCATCGCACTCGACGCCGCCGGCAATCTCTGCGTCGGCTGCTCGACCAACGGCCGCGAGTTCAAGATCCCGGGCCGCGTCGGCGATTCGCCGATCATTGGCGCCGGGGCCTATTGCGACCAGGCCGTCGGCGCCGCAGTCGCGACCGGCAACGGCGACGTGATGATGCGCTTCCTGCCGACCTATCATGTCGTCGAACTGATGCGCGGTGGGATGGAGCCGCAGGCGGCTGCCGAGGCGACGATCAGACGCATCGAGGAGGCGGGATATAAAATCGACGGCGGCATCGCGGTGATGCGCCGCGATGGCGCCCATGGCGGCGCGAAGACCGGGTGGGAAGACACGCCGTTCAGCTATTCGGTGCAGACCGTGGCGGGGAATGTCAAAGTCGCGGTCTCTTGAAAAGCGCGCCCCGCCTCCACAATTAGCGCGGGCGAAACCGACCCGCTTTCATCCGTCACGGAAAAACACTAGAGGCGCCCCATGGAAACCAGAGCCGGCGACCCCGGGGCCTTTGCCCACTTCGACCTGACCCGCGTCCCCTCGCCCGCATTCGTGGTCGATGCGGCGAAAGTGCGCGCGAACCTTGCGGTGCTGCGCGGTATCGGCGACGCGTCGGGCGCGCGCGTCCTCGCGGCGCTCAAGGCCTTTTCGATGTGGCCGCTGGGTTCCACCGTTACGCAATATCTCGACGGAGTCTGCGCCTCAGGCCTCTATGAGGCCAAGCTTGGCCGTGAGGAATATGGCGGCGAGGTCGCAACTTACTGCGCCGGCTACAAGGAAGCCGACCTGCCCGAGATCGCACGGCTGTCCGACCATCTGATCTTCAACTCGCCGGGTCAGATCGCGCGCTTTCGTCCGCTGCTCGACGAGCTCCGTGCAAAAGGCGAGAGCTTCGATGTCGGCCTGCGCATCAACCCGATGCACAGCGAAGGCGAGGTCGCCAAATATGACCCTGCCGCGCCGTGCAGCCGGCTCGGCTATCCGGTAACGCAATTGCTGCCCGAGCATCTGGAGGGCGTCGACGGCATCCACATGCACAGCCTGTGCGAACAGGATTTCCCGCCGCTGGCGCGCACCTGGGCGGCAATCGAGGGGACGCTGCGCCCCTTCCTCAACCAGCTGAAATGGATCAATTTCGGTGGCGGCCACCATGTCACGCGCGCCGATTACCAGATCGACGATCTGATCGCCTTCCTGAAACATGTCCGCGCGACCACCAACTGCGACGTGATGATCGAACCGGGAGAGGCGATCGCGCTCGACGCGGGCATCCTCATCGGCGAAATCCTCGATCTGTTCGACAATGGCATGCCGATCGGCATCACCGACATTTCGGCAACCTGCCATATGCCCGACGTGATCGAAGCGCCCTATCGTCCCGCGATGCTGGATGAAGGCAGCGATGGCATGTCGACGCGGCTCGGCGGTCCCTCGTGCCTCGCCGGCGACGTGATCGGAGACTATCGTCTGCCCGGCGGCGCGCGCATCGGCCAGCGCTTCGCCTTCCTCGACCAGGCACATTATTCGATGGTCAAGACCAACACTTTCAACGGAGTGCCGCTGCCGTCGATCTGGCTGTGGGACAGCGAAACCGACGAGCTGAAGCTGATCCGCGAATTCGGTTACGAGGATTTCAAGACGCGGCTGGGCTGATTTCCGCCAGCGCTTGATGGATGTCGCTGACCACCACCGACCCTTCGCCCACCGATGACGCGACGCGCTTCACCGATCCCTTGCGGACGTCGCCGACCGCATAGATGCGCGGCCAGCTTGTCTCGAAGCGGCTCGGCATGCGGTCGAGCGACCAGCCCGCCTTGACCAGCTCGAGCGGCGCGATGTCGGTGCCGGTCTTCACGAAGCCGCGCTCGTCGCACACCATTTCCTTGGGCAGCCAGGTCGTGTTCGGGCTCGCGCCGAGGAAGAGGAACAGGAAGCCGCAGTCGCAATGCCCCTCGTCGCCGGTGTCGCGGCAGCGATAGGTCAGGCCGGCGAGCTTGTCCTCGCCGTGCAGCGCGACGACGTCGGTGGAGGGAATGATCTCGATATTCGGATGCTCTTCCAGCCGCTTGACCAGATACTCTGACATCGTCTCGCGCAGGCTAGACCGGCGGAAAATGACATAGACCTTCTTCGCGACGCCCGCGAGATAGATGGCGCCCTGCCCCGCCGAATTGCCCGATCCGACGATCGTCACCTCGGCATTGCCGCACAGCTGCGCCTCCATCGGCGTCGCACCATAGTAGATGCCCCGGCCTTCATAGGCTTCGATGCCATCGATCGGCAGGCTCTGGTATTTCGCGCCGCTCGCGACGACCACGGCGCGGCTGCGCAGCTTGCGGCCGTCGGCGAGATGCAGGCAATAGGCCTCGCCGTCACGGTCTATCGACGCGGCGCGCACCGGTGACACCAGCCGGGCGCCGAACTTTTGCGCCTGCACCGTCGCGCGGCGCGCCAGTTCATTCCCCGAAATGCCGGTCGGAAAACCGAGATAGTTTTCGATTTTGGACGATGTACCCGCCTGACCGCCGGGAGCGAGCGAATCGAGCGCGATGACCGTCAGGCCTTCGGACGCAGCGTAAACGGCAGCCGCCAGTCCGCCGGGACCGCTGCCCACGACCAGCACATCGGCGGTCGCACCGTCGGGAAGCAGATCAAGCCCCAGCCCCGCCGCCAGCTGCTCGGGCGTCGGCTGAATCAGCACCTCGGCCGCGCCGAGGATCGCGACCGGCAGCAGCTCCTCGGTCAGCCCGCGCTCGGCCATCAGATGCGCCGCGACCGGGCCATCGGCGGGGTCGAACCAACGATGCGCCACGCCATGCTTCATCAACAGGTCGCGGAGCGCATAGACGCTGCGGTCCATCGCCGCGCCGATCACGATCGTCACAGCAAAGCCGCGATGCTTGCTGAATTCGCGCCGCGCCGACAACACGCGAATGAAGATGTCGGAATAGTAGCTATTGCCCGCAATCAGCCGCTGAAAATCGGCATGCGCGATGCGCAGTATCTCACCGTCCGCGCCCATCTCGACACGCGACAGATGTCGCTGCCCCGTCAGTACCGAAAGGTCACCGGCGAACTGCCCATGCTCCATCCAGCCCACGCGTTTGCGACCCTCGTCGGTCGATGCAAAGATGTCGGTGTGCCCCGACAGGGTGACGATGCAATCGGGCGCCATCGCGCCCTCCTCGACGATCAAATCGCCCGCCTTGTGCGACTCGACGGTGCCATAGGCTCGCAATTCGTCCAGTTCCGCGTCGGTGAAATTATAATTGACCTCGGCGCGAGAGACCATGACGGGAGAGTCCTTTCCGGTTCGATGAACGTTCATTCCTAGCGCTATGACCGGGCTTTGTCTCGCTTTTGCCCCGATCGGCGCATGTCAGCCCCGTTTCGGCCCAACTGTGACCGTAGCGTTACAAAATTGCGCGACAGGGTCTTTACAGGGGGGGGCCCCCGCCATATATGCGCCCTCCGCTGCCCCAGGGGGACTTCCAATAACCGCAAGGCAGCTCTTGTCGTTAAACTACTTTTTTGGGGGTCCCTTGAGTTGCACCAGCACTGTCTCTTATACACATCTCCGAGCCCACGAGACACTGAGCGATCT
>CAUUIU010000064.1:0-12122 GCA_963545025.1 uncultured Sphingopyxis sp.
GCAGCGGCCGCACGAGCGGCACCGTGACGGTGCGCGCGCCGATCGGCGGCGTCATCCAGACGCTCAGCGCACGCGCCGGCGTGACGCTGGCCGAAGGCCAGACGCTTGCCGAAATCTCGGGGCTCGGAACGGTGTGGCTCAATGCCGCGCTTCCCGAAGCCCAGGCCGGAACGGTGCAGGTCGGCCAGCGGGCGAACGCCAAGCTCACCGCCTTTCCCGGCGAAAGCTTCGGCGGCCGTGTCGTCGCCATCCTGCCGACCGCGGCGGCGGACAGCCGAACGCTGACCGTGCGCATCGAACTTGCCAACCGCGGCGGGCGTCTGCGCCCCGGCATGTTCGCGACCGTCGCATTGGGGGGCGACGCCAGGCCCGCGCTGCTCGTGCCGAGCGAAGCGGTCATCCGCACCGGAACGCGCACGATCGTGATGCTCGAGATGGGCGACGGCCGCTATCATCCCGCCGAAGTCGAGGCCGGGCGCGAGGGCGGCGGCACGACCGAAATCTTGCGCGGCCTCACGGCGGGCGAGAAGGTCGTCGCGTCGGGCCAGTTCCTCCTCGATTCCGAAGCGAGCCTGACCGGCATCGCGGTGCGTCCGCTGGAGGATGCGAAATGATCGAACGGATCATTCGCGCATCGGTGGCAGCGCGCGGGCTGGTTGTCGCGGCGGCGCTGATCCTGACGCTGATCGGGATCGCCGCCGTGCGGACGACGCCGGTCGACGCCCTCCCCGACCTTTCCGACGTGCAGGTCATCATCCGCACCACCTATCCCGGACAGGCGCCGCGCATTGTCGAGGACCAGGTCACCTATCCGATCACGACGACGATGCTCTCGGTTCCCGGCGCGCGCGTCGTGCGCGGCTACAGTTTCGTCGGCGACAGCTTCGTCTATGTGCTGTTCGAGGATGGCACCGACCTCTATTGGGCGCGCAGCCGGGTGCTCGAATATCTGAGCCAGGTGCAGAGCCGCCTTCCCGAAGGGGCGAAGGCGTCGCTTGGCCCCGACGCAACCGGCGTCGGCTGGATCTATGAATATGCGCTCGTCGACAAGAGCGGGCGCCACGATCTTGCCGAGCTGCGCAGCCTGCAGGACTGGTTCCTGCGCTTCGAGCTCAAGGCCGTGCCGGGCGTCGCCGAGGTTGCGAGCATCGGCGGCATGGTGCGCCAGTATCAGATCGTCGTCGACCCGCAGAAGCTGGCCGCTTTCGGGGTCACCGCGCAGGATGTCACCGAGGCGCTGAAACGCGCCAATCAGGAAAGCGGCGGCGGGACGGTCGAAATGGCCGAAGCCGAATATATCGTGCGGGCCGGTGGCTATCTCAAAAACCTCGACGATTTTCGTGCGGTGCCGCTCCGCACCGCAGCGGGCGGCATCCCCGTGACGATCGGCGATCTCGCGACCGTCCAGATCGGTCCCGACATGCGGCGCGGTATCGCCGAGCTCAACGGCGTCGGCGAAGTCGCGGGCGGGGTGATCGTGATGCGCCAGGGCCAGAACGCCCGCGAGGTGATCGAGGGGGTGCGCGGCAAGCTCGCCGAACTCAAGGCTGGGCTGCCGCCGGGGGTCGAAATCGTCACCACCTATGACCGGTCGGGTCTGATCGACCGCGCGGTCGACAATCTCACCTCGAAGCTCGTCGAGGAGTTCATCATCGTCGCGGTCGTCTGTGCGCTGTTCCTGTGGCACGCGCGCTCGTCGCTCGTCGCGATCCTCACCCTGCCGCTCGGCATATTGATCGCCTTCATCGTCATGCGGTTCCAGGGGTTGAACGCCAATATATTATCGCTCGGCGGCATCGCGATCGCGGTCGGCGCGATGGTCGATGCCGCGGTCGTGATGATCGAAAATGCCCACAAGCATATCGAACATTGGGAAAGCGATCATCCCGGCAAGCCGTTAGAGGGCAGGGATCGCTGGCGGGTCATCACCGACGCCGCCGCAGAAGTCGGCCCGGCGCTGTTCCTGAGCCTCCTCATCATCACCTTCTCGTTTCTCCCGATTTTCTCGCTCGAGGGACAGGAAGGGAAGCTGTTCGGACCGCTCGCCTTTACCAAGACCTATGCCATGGCGGCGGCGGCAATCCTGTCGATCACCCTCGTCCCGGTGCTCATGGGCTGGCTCATCCGCGGGCGGATCCCGAGCGAACAGGCCAATCCGGTCAATCGCTGGCTGACGCACGCCTATCGCCCCGCGCTCGACCAAGTACTGCGCCGTCCCAAAAGGGCTCTGGTTATCGCGGGGCTGATCTTCGCGACCAGCCTGTGGCCGCTGACCCAGCTTGGCGGCGAGTTCATGCCGCAGCTCGACGAGGGCGACCTCCTCTATATGCCGTCGGCGCTGCCGGGCATCTCGACCGCCAAGGCGTCGAGCCTGCTCCAGCAGACCGACCGGCTCATCAAAACGGTGCCCGAGGTCGACAGCGTTTTCGGCAAGGCCGGCCGCGCCGACACCGCGACAGATCCTGCGCCGCTCGAAATGTTCGAGACGACGATCCGCTTCAAGCCGCGCGATCAATGGCGCGCCGGGATGACGCCAGAGAAGCTGGTCGCCGAACTCGATGCGCGCGTGAAGGTCCCCGGCCTCGCCAATTTCTGGATCCCGCCAATCCGCAACCGCATCGACATGCTGGCGACCGGGATCAAGAGCCCGGTCGGCATCAAGGTCGCAGGATCGGATGTCGCCGAGATCGACCGCACCGCGAAGCGGATCGAGGCGGTCGTCCGGAAGGTTCCGGGCGTCGCCTCGGCGCTCGCCGAGCGGCTGACCGGCGGGCGCTATATCGACGTCGACATCGATCGCGCGGCTGCGGCGCGCTTTGGGCTTAATGTCGCCGACGTGCAGGCGCTGGTCGGCGGCGTCATCGGCGGCGAGACCATCGGGCAAACGGTCGAGGGGCTGGCGCGATACCCGATCAACGTGCGCTATCCGCGCGAACTTCGTGATAGCCTCGGCAAGCTGGAAAACTTGCCGATCCTCACGCCGTCGCGCCAGCAGATCACGCTGAGCACCGTGGCACGGGTGCGGATCAGCGATGGCCCGCCGATGCTGCGCAGCGAGAATGCGCGGCCGGTGACCTGGATCTATGTCGATGGCCGCGACCGCGACTTGCAGACGCTGGTCGGCGATATCCAGCAGGCGGTCGCGCGCGACGTCAAATTGCCGCCGGGGATCAGCGTCTCCTACACGGGCCAGTTCGAATTCCTCGTTCGCGCGACCGAGCGGATGAAGATCGTCATACCCGTCACGCTCGCGATCATCCTCGCCCTGCTCTACCTGACCTTCCGCCGCTGGGACGAAGCGCTGCTCATCATGGCGACGCTGCCCTTCGCGCTCACCGGCGGGCTGTGGCTGCTCTATCTGCTCGGCTATAACCAGTCGGTTGCAAGCGCGGTCGGCTTCATCGCGCTCGCGGGCGTTGCGGCGGAGTTCGGGGTGGTGATGCTCATCTATCTTAAACAGGCGCTCGCCGCGCGTGGCGACGGCCCGATCGAGGAGGCCATCCGCGACGGAGCCTTGCTCCGGGTCCGCCCCAAGGCGATGACCGTCGCGGTCATCCTTGCGGGGCTGTTCCCCATCCTCGTCGGAACCGGGACCGGTTCCGAGGTGATGAGCCGGATCGCCGCACCGATGATCGGAGGGATGATCACCGCGCCGCTGCTCTCGATGTTCATCGTCCCCGCCGCCTATCTGATGATGCGCCGGCGATGGCCCGATCAACAACCGTTGAAAACCCCGACGACGTGACATGAAAACAAGGAGACCGAATATGAAATCGATGCGCATTCTGGCCGGCAGCATGGTGCTGCTGATCGCCGTTTCGGCCTGCAGCCCCGAAGCCGACAAACAGCCCACCACCGCTCCCCAGGAAGCGACAGCGGCCACCTCGGCTTCCGAAGTGCAGCATGGCAAAGGCGAAGGAACGATCACCGCGATCGATGCCGCCAAGGGCACGGTCACGCTCGATCATGGCGAAATCGCTGCCCTGAAATGGCCGCCGATGGCCATGGGGTTCAAGGCCCCGTCGGATTTGCTCAAAGGTCTGAAGATCGGCGACCGCGTCGCGTTCGAACTCGACTGGAACGGTGCCGAGGGCAGCATCACGCGGATCGAGGCGAAGTCCGCACCCTGACGGGTTGACCGCCAGCCCATCCGGCACGGATCAGCCCTGCGCCGAACCGCGCATCGGCCCCAGCGTCTGGATGATCTTGCAGTCGCCGACCTTTCCCAAACGGCAGCCGCCAATGATGCGTGCGAGTTCATCGCGCATCTGGGAGAGGTCGGCAATCTTGCACTCGATCGTCGCGAGATGGCTGCTCGCGACCGCATCGACGGCGCCGCATGGCTGGTCGCGGTCGTCGGCAAGCGCCAAAAGTTCGCGGACCTCCTCCAGCGCAAATCCGAGGTCCCGCGCGCGCCGGATGAAAGACAGGCGCTCGAGTTCGTCACTTCCGTATGAACGGTAATTGCCAGCGGTCCGCGCAGGCGGCGCCAGCAGTCCTGCCAATTCATAATAGCGGATGGTTTCGACCTTGGTGTCGGTCGCGCGTGCCAATTCTCCGATTTTCATCGCTTGACCCTATAGTTGCTAGAGGGTGCATATAGACCCCCGACTCGCGACGGGAAAGGATTGACGACATGAGCGATTGTGGCTGCGAGGCCGATGAAGAGCGCGCAGGTGTCGATCCCGCCTATCGCCGCGCGCTCTGGATCGTCGTCATTCTCAACCTTGGCTTTGGCGTGATTGAACTGGCCGGCGGCTTCCTCGCAAGGTCGCAGGCGCTCAAGGCAGACTCGCTCGATTTCATCGGCGATGGTTCGATCACCCTTATTGGACTGATCGCGCTTGGCTGGACAGCCGTCGCGCGTAGCCGCACGGCGCTTGTTCAGGGTTGCTTTCTCGCCGTCTTGGGACTCGGGGTAATCGGATCGGCGATCTGGCGCTCCTTCCATGCGATCGCGCCCGAGGCCGATCTCATGGGCGGCATCGGTGTCGTGGCGCTGCTCGTCAACATCTCGGCGGCGCTGGTGCTCAGCCGCTTCCGCAACGAAGGCGACGCGACGGCGCGCGCGATCTGGCTGTTCTCGCGCAACGATGCCCTTGCCAATGTGGCGGTTATCGTCGCGGCTGGTCTGGTTGCGGTGACCGGCAAGGCCTGGCCCGACCTTCTCGTCGCCGGCGTCATCGCGCTGCTCTTCCTCCATTCGGCCTATGATATTATCCGCGACGCGCTTGGAGAGATTTCTTCGCACAAGGCAGGAGTTGCCGAAGAGTGACGTGCGGGAAGCCCGTCGTTGCTCGTGCCCACTGACAGCATGCTCACGATGTTCTCCGCCGCGCGAAGCTAAGCCGCGCGCGGCGCCGTTGCCCGATTGAACCAGAAGCCCGCGGCAAGGATGATCGCGGCCGCAAGCTGCGCCAGCACCGTCTGAAGCGTCGGGTATACCCCGAGGATCGGAACTCGGGGAAATCCGGCCAGCGGCGTAACGCCGAGCAGGCCGGCTTCCTGCAACCCGCCGACACCCTTACCGGCCAAGACAATGGCCAGGACTGCGATCAGCGCCGCGCTCCAGGAGAAGAACTGCGTGATCGGGAGCCGGGCGCTGTAGCGCAGCATGGCCCAGGCGATTAGGCCCAGCAGGACCGCAGCCGTCGCAGCTCCCGCCAGCATGGCGCCGCCATTTCCCTGCGCCCATAGGGCTGCGTAAAAGAGGATCGTCTCGAACACCTCGCGATAGACCACGAGGAAGGTCAGGCCGAACAGAAACCACGCCGACCGGCGCGACAGCGCGGCGGAGATTTTCTCCTTGATATAACGCTGCCAAGCTTCGGCATTGCTCTTGCCATGCATCCAGATACCGACCGAGATCAGGATGATCGCGGCGAAGAGTGAACCAAAGCCTTCAGTGAGCTCGCGCGATGCCCCGCTGACCCCGATAAAGTAGGTTGCCACGAACCAGGTCAACGCCCCTGCGGCAAGAGCCGAAACCCAGCCGCCATGGACATAGCCCATCACGTCGGTCCGCCCGGTTTTACGAAGAAAGGCCATCATGGCGATGACGATCAGCAATGCCTCAAGGCCTTCGCGCAGGAGAACGCCGAACGCGCCGAGAAAGCTGGACGACGCACTCGCCCGCTCGGGCGCGAGGGCCGCCTCGGCTTCGACGAACAGCCGCGCCACTTCGGCATTTGCCGCCTCGACTTCCGCAATCGGGCGACCCTTTCCGATGGCCGAACGCAAATTTCCCATTGCCAGCTCGATCTTCGCCATGAGGTCGGGATCGCGCGCCGCAAGAACCGGTTCAACTGGTTCAAATCCATCGAGATAGGCGGATAACGCCAGATCGGACGCTGCACCGCGGTCGCCGGCGGCATAGGCTTTCAGGCTCGCTTCGAGGCGCTGGCGGGACAGCGCCAGCGAGCCGACCGGTTTCGCAACGACGGCTTCGGGCTGGCGACGCAAGAAGGCCGTCAGCGGCCCGGCCTTGCCATCCCCAAACTCGCGCGCAAGCTGCGCGGGAGTCTTGGCCACGAGGGTCGCAAGATCGGGTATGGCGGCCCGAACGGGCGCGTCCCTGTCCCATATCTGCCGACCGGAGGATTGCGAAGATTCGGGAAAGGCGAGGCTGCCGACATAAAAGGACAGCGCCCAGCGATCTCCGTCGGGAAGGGCTTCGAAACTCGCCATCGATGTGCCCTCAAGGCCTTGCGAAATCACCTGATAGAGCGCGAACAGGCTGCGCTCGCGCGCACGCGCCGCGTTCGTGAAAGCGATCGGTGGCGGATCGAGTCGCGCGGCGCCCGGGCCGTTTCCAGCGCCGGTTGCGCCATGACACATGGAACAATTTTCCGCGTAAAGCTTCGCGCCGCGCGCCAGATCGGGAGTCGACCGCGGCGCCAGCGGAACAGGGTAGCTTCCAAGCAACGCCTCGGCGAGCCCCCGCGATTGTTCTTCGATCGTCGCCGGTGCAGATTTCGCAGCTATCGATTGCCGCAAGGTGGCGGCGCGAGCCACCAAGTTCGGCTTCGCGGTCTTCTGCGGCAGGCGTTTCAATCGCGCTTCGATCTGCGCTGCAAACTCGGTCATCTCGGCATATTCGGCCGGACTGATAACGCTGCCGCCGGACACCGCACCGGGATAATCAACGGCAACATAATCGAGCAGCCGCCAAATGGTCTGAACCTCGGGTTCGCTCGCGCGGGCCGGCTGGAGGGCGATCAGGGCCAAGAGCAGAACAGCCAGAGCGCCGCGCCCCAGCGCCCGCATCGGCGCGAATGAATTTCGGTTCAGGGTCATCGTCACGCCAGCCACCTTTATTGAGAATGATTTGCACTGACTGATTGGGGCCTGGCAATCAATATGGAATCGGCGTCTTTGGCTAACCCGCGATCAACGGGATCAGACTCCCGAGGAGCACAACGCCAACGGGCGCGAGCCTCTCGCGCTGCGCCGAAGCAAGTTCCGCTCGGTCCATGCGAGCACCTTACCTGACCGGACGCCGCCTCTTCAGAAATATAGGAACGCCAAGCCGCTTCATCGCCCGGGGTGACGGCCAGGTGGACCTGCTGCTATCAGAATAGCATGACCGGCCTCGCACATTGGAAAGGGAGACTTCGCATTGGCGATTTTCTCGCCTGCTGGTCGGGTTCGGTCGGCGATACCATTCCCCATCGGCACTTCGCCGCGCAGGCGGTCTTTTCCGACGATCCGGTCGAAGTGATCGATAGCCAGGGGCGGCGCTACAAAGGTCGGTGCCTGCTCATCGAGCCCGAAGCCGTTCACTGCCTTCTTCCGGCGAGCGAGGCGGAGCTCTGGTATGTCGAGCCGACGATCCAATTCGGTCCGCCGGACGATCTGAAAGCGCGCCTGAACGGCGTGAAGCAGGTCCATGTCACGAGCGACCGCGGCACCGGCTTCTGGAAGGCTTGGCTCGCACTTGAACCGCGCCGACCGCTCGATGCGCGCATCGTGCGAGCCGCGATGAGGATCGATCGGCTCATCGAGGCAGGCCCCGTCCGGCTTGCCGACGCCGGCCGGGAGAGCGACCTGTCCCTCGGACGCTTCCGCCATCTCTTCACCGCCGAAATCGGAATGCCATTCCAACGCTATGTGCTGTGGCGCCGCTTGCTGATTGCGTTCGACGCGATCGGCGGACAGCATAGCGCAACGGAGGCGGCCCACATGGCAGGGTTCAGCGACAGTGCCCATTTCGCGCGCACGATCAAGGCGATGTTCGGCATTTGCGCGAGCGATCTCATGATCGAGGGATAGCCCCTCCGTTCAAGCGCGGATGCGATGGCCGCCGTTAAAGAAGGGTCATGACCGACACCGACAGAGATTTCGTACCCGCGCTTGGCAAGAGCGGTTCGCTCGACCGCTATGACGCCGCAATCGCACTCATGACCCGAGAGAAAAGGTGGCGAAGCGACTTGCTGAAGCTTGTCGCACCGCAACCGGGCGATCGGATTGTCGATATCGGTTGCGGCACGGGGACCCTGGCGATCGCGTTGAAGGAAGGCGAGCCGGAAAGCGAGATTTTGGCAGTGGACCCCGACCCGGCCGTGCTGGAGATCGCTCAAACCAAAGCCCGCACTGCTGGCGCCGATATCCATTGGTTCGAGGCAATGGGCGATGAGCTGGATGGGATCGCCGCGCTTCAGGGATGCGACAAGATCGTCTCAAGCCTCGTGTTTCATCAATGTCCGATGGAGATCAAGCAAGCCATAGCCGCGCAGATGCATCGCCTGCTTAGGCCGGGCGGCCAATTGTTCATCGCCGATTACGGCGAGCAGCGCTCGCCCCTGATGCGCATGCTGTTCCGCCAGATCCAGTGGCTCGACGGGGTCGAATATACCGAACCCAATGCCCGCGGCTGCATGCCGGACACTCTCGCATCCGCCGGTTTCGACGCCGTGGAAGAGGCAAAGATCATCGCGACGCCGACCGGTTCGATTTCAATCTATCGGGCGGAGCGGTAACGGCCTTTCGTCCACCGCGCGATCGGGCCTAGCCGCGCCAGTGGCGCCCGCGATGATGATGGTGCATGCGGCGCTTCTGGTAGCGTCGTTCATAGCGATCGCGCCGCTCGTAGCGATGATCATTGCCGCGATAATCGCGATCATTCGAGCGATAGCCTCGGTCATAGCCATGATTGGGTACGTCGTGGCGCGCCGAGTGATAATCGCGGTCGCGCCCCGGCGGGGCATCATCGCCGCGGCTCCAGCCGCCGCGATCGTCATGATGCTGGGCAAGGGCCGTGCCGGGAACGGCGAAGGCAAGCATCGCCGCCGCGATGGTCAGAAATCTGCGCATGTCAGCCTCTCCTTTTCGGTTTCCAGCAATCCGCCCTCGTCTTTGAATGCCTTCTGAATATGCGGTCTTCGCCCACGACCGGGCGGCGACCCGGGTTATATTCGCGGCAAGGTGGCCGACATCTTGTGCATCAATCGCGGTACGGACGGCCCGCCCCGGGCTTCGCCGGGACGCAAATCGTCACTTGCCCTTCGCAGCGACCGCCGCGCGAACTTCAGCTTCGAGCTGTTCCGGCGAGGAATTGGGCAGTTTTTGGCCATTGATGAAGAAGGTGGGCGTTCCGCGCACGCCGACAGCGCGCGCATCCGCGATGTCCTGCTCCATCCATGCCATCGCCTCGGCGGAGGGCATGGCACGCGCCTTCGCGACATCAAGCCCCGCCTTTTCGGCGGCCGCCCATGCCGCGTCCATCTTGCCGTCATGCCAGTCGGGCTGGGCATCGAGGACCGCGGCCATCACGGGTTCGAGCTTGCCCTGGACACGTGCGGCCTCGAGCATAACGATCGCTTCGGCCGATCCCGGGTGGAGGGGAAGATAGCGCATCACCAGCCGCACATCCTTCGGATAAGCGGCGAGGATTTCCTTCACCTTGGGAAAGAAGGCGCGGCAGGCTTCGCAGGAGGGATCGAAGAATTCGACGATGGTCACCGGCGCATTTTTCGGCCCGATGACAGCCGAATGGGGCCGGATAAGCGCATCGACGGGACCGGCAACCGCTTTTGGTGCGGGCTCGCCTGCGACCGATCCGCTGTAGAGCATGGCGCCGCCGGTGAATGCGAGCGCCGATACGACCAGGGTGGCTACCACGCCGAAACGTCTGTTCATGATTTCAGTCTCCTTTGGAAAATGAGCAAAAGCCCGAAAATGGCCGAGAAGGCAGCGAGTGACAGCAGCGGAAGCGGCACGCCAGCGACGCTCATCGATTCGCTCGAGCAAGACGGCCCGCCGTCGCACGGAACGATCGGTGCGGGGATGAAGCCCACGTAAAGGAGCAGGTGATAGAGGGCGACAAGCCAGCCCCCCGCCGCCAGTGCGAGCCCGTAGGGCACGACATGGCGGTCTGACCGGAAGGCGGCGATGGCAAGCATGATCGCCAGCGGAAACATGAAGGCGCGCTGAAACCAGCAAAGGACGCACGGGGGCTGCCCCATCACCTCGCCGATGAAGATGGCTCCGAGGCTCGCGGCGAGCGCAGCCAGCCAGGCGGCAAACAGCGCTGGCCAGGCGGCGCGATCTCCGGCCTGCGTTTCGCGGACAATCCGGTTCACGGTCGCCGTTCGCCTTTCTTTCGCATGACCTTCGCTGGTGGCTTGGCTCGCGGCCGAGCGAGATATTGGGTCAGGAAGCGGTCGGTTTCGCTGAGAAGCACTTCAAAATTTCGGCGCGTCTTAGGGAGGCTGAGCCGCGCGATCAGGCCCTTGCAGCTTATGATGTGGATCAACCGCGCGCCTTCCGGCGCGGGCTCTATCCGGAAATGTTCCTCGATCGAGAGCAGCAGGCGGCTGAGCTTCACGTCGAACGCGAGGTGCGCACCCGGCTCGCATTCGGACAGGGTTGCGGTGACGCGCCAGAAGCGCGGATTGGCCGGATTCATCCGGAAGGAATATTCGACCTCCGCCCCGCGTTGGGCGAGACCTTTGGGCCGGACATAGGGATTCCAGCGCTCATAGTGGTCGAAATCCACCAAAACGTCCCAAAGCTGCGCCGGCGACCGCGGCAGCAGCGTCTCCCTTGCAATCTCAAACACACTCAACTCCCATATTGGCTACGCCACCTCGGCCCGGTTATTCGCGATAAGCCAGAAGCCGCAGCGCGTTGGCGACGACAACGAGGGTCGAGCCTTCATGCGCCGCAACCGCCGGACCGATCCCGAGGCCGAAGATCGTCGCCGGAACCAGCACGACGACGACGCCGAGGCTGACCACCATATTCTGGCGGATGATCGAGCGGGTGCGCCGGCTGAGGCCGATCGCGAAAGGCAGATGCGACAGGTCATCTGCCATCAGCGCGATGTCGGCGGTCTCGAGCGCGACGTCGGAGCCTGCCGCGCCCATTGCGATGCCAACGGTGGCGCTCGCCATGGCGGGGGCGTCGTTGACGCCGTCGCCCACCATCGCGACGGGCATCTCGGCGCGAAGCTTTTTGATGGCATCGACCTTTTGCTCAGGCATCAGGTCACCCCATGCCTCGTTGAGACCGACCTCGGCGGCGATCGATTCGGCGACCTTTTGATGGTCGCCGGAGATCATGATCATGCGACGAATACCGAGCTTGCTGAGACGTGCGATCGTCTCGCGCGCCGCGGCGCGCGGTGTATCCATGAGGCCGATCGCACCGAGATCGCGCGTTCCCTTGCGCACGACCATCGTCGTTCGACCCTTCTCACGGAGCCCGGTGATGGCGGTCGCCATTTCGGCCGATAGCGGTGCGATGCCGTCGGTGCCGAACATTTCGGCCTTGCCGATGCTGACGATTTCGCCGTCGACCTTGGCTTCGACCCCGCGGCCCGTCAGGCTCTTCAGATCGGTGGCGACCGGAAGCGCGGCGTCGGGGAAAATCTCCCGGCCATCGCGTGCGATGGCGGCCGCGAGCGGATGATCGCTCAGGCTCTCGACCGCAACTGCAATGGCAAGCAGCTCTTCCTTGGTGACCCCAGGCGCCGGGATCGTGTCGGTGATGCGCGGCCGTCCTTCGGTCAGCGTTCCCGTCTTGTCGAAAGCCAGCGCGGTCAGCGAACCGAGATTTTCGAGCGGCCCGCCGCCTTTGACGAGCACGCCGCCGCGCGCGGCGGCGTGCTCGTCAAAGGCGGC
>CAUUIU010000065.1:0-12096 GCA_963545025.1 uncultured Sphingopyxis sp.
CGGGAGGGGCCTGCGAGAGTATATCGTTGTTCGCATTGGGGTTGTGGGTCTTGGTATAGGGGACGCCGACGCGGCGGAGCGCGGTCAGGTCGAGCGCCATGTCGCTCGCGCCCAGGTCGCGGTCGGCAAGGAAGGCATAGCCGGGCATGATTGATTCGGGGACGACGCTGCGCGGATCGATCAGGTGTGCCTTGTGCCATTCGTCCGAATAGCGGCCCCCGACGCGCGCAAGGTCGGGTCCGGTGCGCTTCGACCCCCATTGGAACGGATGGTCATACATGCTTTCCGCTGCCAGGCTGTAGTGGCCATAGCGTTCGACCTCGTCGCGGAACGGACGGATCATCTGGCTGTGGCAGGTGTAGCAGCCCTCGCGCATGTAAATGTTGCGCCCCGCGAGTTCGAGCGGCGTATAGGGCCGCATTCCATCGACTTTCTCGATCGTGTTGTCGATCCAGAACAAAGGCGCGATCTCGACGATGCCGCCGATCGCGACGGCGATCAGCGAAAAGAAGCCGAGCAGGCTGACATTGCGTTCGAGCTTCTTGTGACTGAAGCGCCTTTCGGCAGGTGGGGTAGCCATTTGCGTTGGCTCCTTATTCGGCGGGAACGGGCGCGAGCGGACGGTCCGCGGCGGCGTTATAGGGGGTCTCGGTCATCGGTTTTTCCTCGCGGACCTTGCCCGCGAGCGTGGCCCAGACGTTGAACACGAGCAGCAGGAAACCGGCGAGATACATCGCGCCGCCCGCCGCGCGGATCAGATACATCGGGTGCATCGCCGCGACGGTCTCGGCAAAGCTGTAGACGAGGTAACCGTCGGCGCCATATTCGCGCCACATCAGTCCCTGCATGATCCCCGCAACCCACATCGACGCCGCGTAGAAGACGATCCCCAGTGTCGCGAGCCAAAAGTGCCAGTTGACCATGCGCAGCGAATAGAGCCGCGGACGTCCCCACAGGCGCGGGACGAGATAATAGACCGCGGCAAACGTGATCATGCCGTTCCAGCCGAGCGCCCCGGCGTGGACGTGCGCGATCGTCCATTCGGTATAGTGGCTGAGGCTGTTGAACGCCTTCACCGATAGCATCGGCCCCTCGAAAGTTGCCATGCCATAGAAAGCGAGCGCGACGACCATCATGCGGATGATCGGGTCGGTGCGGATCTTGTCCCACGCGCCGTTCAGCGTCATCAGCCCGTTGATCATGCCACCCCAACTCGGCATCCACAGCACGACCGAAAAGACCATGCCCAGCGTCTGCGCCCAGTCGGGCAGCGCCGTGTAATGAAGATGGTGCGGCCCGGCCCAGATATAGAGGAAGATCAGCGACCAGAAATGAAGGATCGACAGGCGATAGCTGTAAATCGGCCGCTCCGCCTGCTTGGGCACGAAATAATACATCATCGCGAGGAAGGGCACGGTCAGGAAAAAGGCGACCGCATTATGTCCGTACCACCATTGCGTCAGCGCATCCTGCACCCCGGCGAAGGCCGAATAGCTCTTCGACCCGAAGATCGTCGCCGGGACCGACAGATTGTTGACGATGTGGAGCATCGCGATGGTGACGATGAAGCTCAGGTAAAACCAGTTGGCGACGTAGATATGCGGCTCGCGGCGTTTGACGATCGTGCCGACGAAGACGACGAAATAAACGACCCAGACGATCGTCAGCCACAGGTCGACATACCATTCGGGCTCGGCATATTCGCGCGCTTCGGTGACGCCCATGACGTAGCCGGTCGCGGCGAGCACCAGAAAGAGCTGATAGCCCCAGAAGACGAAGCGCGCGGCGCCTGGAAAGGCGAGCCGCGCGCGGCAGGTACGCTGAACGACATAGAAGCTCGTCGCGATCAGCGCGTTGCCGCCGAACGCAAAAACCACCGCGGACGTGTGCAGCGGGCGCAGTCGCCCGAAGCTGGTATATTCGATGCCGAGGTTGAGCGCCGGAAAGGCGAGCTGCAATGCGATGTAGAGGCCGACCGCGAGCCCTGCGACACCCCAGAAGATGGTGGCGATGACGCCCCAGCGCACCGGATCGTCGTCATAGACGCCCTCGTCGGGCGGTATTTTCAAGAGACCGCGCGCCATCCCCGCATAATCGGCGCGCGAGATGCGGGTCCACAGCACGATCAGGCAGGTGATCGCGACGATGATCATATGTACGGCAAAGGGCGTGTCGACCGCCAGTGCCGCAAAGATCAGCGCCAGCAAGGCGAGCCCCAGCCAGCCGCCCGCCTTGAAAACCAGATCGTCCATCATCGCGAATCCCCGCTCGGCGCGGCTCCAACGGCCGCACCCATCAATGCCCATGGCCGCGTGCGCGGCCTGGAACATTGACCTGGATCAACGAAAAATGTTGCGACGCATCAATGGGACGATTTGTCCCAGTCGGAGGAAGAAGCGCGGCGTGAAGGCGGTTAGCCTGCGATGGCTTCCATCGCCGCGCGGTCGTTGATCACGATCTCGCGGCGCGAGGGCAGGTCGAGCAGCCCTTCGGCGCGCATCCGGGTGAGCTGGCGGCTCGTCGTCTCGATCGTCAGCCCCAATATGTCGGCAATCTGCTGGCGGCCGAATGGCAGTTCGAACCCGCTCTGCGTTTCCGCCCCGCACCCCTGCCCCGACAAGCGCTCGGACATTTCGAGCAGGAAAGAGGCGACCTTCTCCTCCGCCGATTTGCGGCCGAGCAGCATCATCCAGTGCCGCGCCCGGTCGAGTTCGTCGAGGGTGCGGCGCAGCAGTTTGTGCTGCAAGTCGAGGTGCGCGCTCGCGAATTCGTCGAAGCTCTTGCGGTTGAAGATGCACACCTCGCCATCGGTCATCGCGGTCACGCTGTACGGACTTTCCTTGCCAAACGGGCGGCCGATGAAATCGGACGGAAAAACGACTCCGACGATCTGTTCGCGACCATCGGCGGCTGCGACGACCAGCTTGAGCACGCCGTCGAGGACATTGGCAACGACCGGTGCGTCGTCGCCTTCCCACAACAGGGTCTGCCCGGCCTTGACGCGGTGATTCCGGCCGAGTTTGCCGAGCAGCGCCAGTTCTTCGGCATCGAGGCTTGCGCAGATCGCCCGGTTACGGACGACGCAGGAGGCACAGTCGGTCACCCTTCCGCCATAATCGACTACGCCGCCCGCGGGAAGAGACGAAGGAGTAAAGAACGTCTCGGTCACGCGGAGGTCGCACCGGGCGCCGGCCGCACCGCCATCGGGACGTAGAGAAGGAAGAACAGCAGAAATGCCGCCGCCCACAGCCCGCCCGCCACCGCGATGACCCGCATATAATCAAACGGTAGCAGCGGCGCGATCACGCGCAGCAGCGCGCCCGAATGGACGAGGATATAGATGAGCACCGTCGCGCGGTCGGCCTCGAGCGGACGGCCAGTGTGGCCGCGCGTCGCGCGCGTCATCACCGCCAGCGTCATAGCCCCCATCGCTCCCGCGCCGAGCGCGTGCACCGCGCTCGAAACGGGGAGAAGAGGATGTAGCATCGTGCACCCCAACAGGACAAATCCGGTCGGAAGCCACGCATAGGAGAGGTGGAGCACGAAAACGAGCGGATCGCTGAGCGCCTTCATCCCCGCCCAGCGCACAAGGCGAACGAACTGGAGCGCGCCCGCGGCGATCAGCAATCCGGCCGCGATGGCGTTGGCGGGACCCGCAACCCACACCGCGAGCGCCAGCGCGGTGGCCGCGATCACCGCCATGTCGAAGCGGTCCGGCAAAGTCGGAAGTCCCTCGCTGCTTCCCTGCCGCATCAGCCAATTGCGCGTGAACGCGGGGGTGATGCGGCCGCCGATCAAGGAGATGAGCAGCAGGATCAGCGCAAAGCCGGTCCGCATTCCGATTGCCGGATCGGCGAGGGCTCCCATCATCGCGGCATGATCGAGCGCGCAAGCGATGGCGAATAGAAAGAGGATGACGAGGATCGGTTTGTTGCGGTTGCCCGATGCGACGATCTCGCGCGCGGCGTAAGCGAAGAGCAGGAACGGATAGGTGACATCCAGCACCGCGCCGACCAGTTGCGGCACGGTCGCCGAAAACAGGATCGCCAACCGCGCCGCGAGCCACAGGCCCACGACCGCGGCAACGCGCCAGCCCGCCACAGTCGGGCGCCCGGTCCAGTTGGGGATGGCCGCACTGACGAAGCCTCCGATCACCGCTCCGAGATAGCCGAACAGCATCTCGTGTTGGTGCCATGCGAGCGGCGTCATCGCGGTCGGCAGCGACCAGCGACCATCCAGCGCGCCTACCCACAGGATCACGACGACGACCGCCCACAGCGCGCCGGCGCCGAACAGCAGACGGTAGCCGCCCTGAAGCCAGAGCGGAGAGTGCGTTCCCGCTTTCCTTGCGGCCATCGTCATGGCGTAGCCCGCGCACCCTTCCGCCACAGACCGAGGATTACGACCTGCCACGCCACCGCGATCGCGCCGGCGATGAACACGACGTCACCGAAGGTGCGGATCCAGCGCAGCGTCTCGAGAAAATCCCGCTGCAGGAATTCATCGCTGCGCGCATACCACATGCCGGTCGTCACGCTCGCCTCGAACTGGAACAAGCCTACGGGGAGCAAGCTGGTGAAGATCATCAGCACCAGTCCCGCGTTCAAGCCCCAGAATCCGGTCCGCATGAGCCCCTCGTTGAACGCGATCTCGGGCCGGATATAGCGCAGCACCATCAGCACGAAGCCCAGCGAGAGAAAGCCGTAGACCCCGAACAGCGCGGCATGGGCGTGGACCGCGGTCGTGTTGAGTCCCTGGAGATAGAAGAGCGCGACCGGCGTGTTGATCATAAAGCCGAATACACCGGCGCCGAGCATGTTCCAGAAGGCGACCGCCACGAAACACATCAGCGGCCAGCGCATCGCACGCATCCAGGGAGCGCGGTCCCGCAGGCTCCAATGCTCCCACGCCTCGTAACCTAGCACGATCAGCGGAACGACCTCGAGTGCACTGAATGCCGCGCCGACCGCCATGATCGGGGTCGTCGTGCCCGAGAAATAGAGGTGGTGGAAAGTGCCCGGTACGCCGCCGACCATGAACAGCGAAGCCGACGCCAGGGCGGCCGCCGTCGCGATCCGCTTCGACACCAGTCCCATCGAAGTGAAGATGAAGGCGAGCGCAACGGTCGCGAAGACCTCGAAGATGCCCTCGACCCACAGATGGACGACCCACCAGCGCCAATACTCCATGATCGTGATGTGCGTGCGCTCGCCATAGAAAAGACCCGCGCCATAGAAGAGGCCGATGGCGATGGTCGCGACGGCAAGCAGCGCGAGCATGCTCTTGTCGCCTTCGCCGTTGCGCAGCGTCGGCAATATGCCGCGCAGCATCAGAGCCAGCCAGAAGAGCAGGCCGGCGAATAGCGCGATCTGCCAGACCCGACCGAGATCGAGATATTCATAACCCTGATGCCCCAGCCAGAAACCAAGCTCCGTGGGCATTTTTTGCGCTATGGAGAGATAATTGCCGATGAACGACCCCGCGACTACTATGATCAGCGCCCAGAACAATATGTCCACGCCCAGCTTCTGATATTTGGGGTCGCCGCCGTTGATGACGGGCGCCACGAACAGGCCGGTGGCAAGAAAGGCGGTCGCGATCCACAGCACCGCGCTTTGCACATGCCATGTGCGCGTCAGCGCGTAGGGAAACCACTGCGAGACATCGATGCCGTAGAAGCTTTGTCCCTCGATCGTATAATGGGCAGTGAAGCCACCGAGAAACACCTGGAAGACGAACAGCGCCAGCACCACGAACAGATATTTACCGAGCGCGCGCTGCGATGGCGTCAGCGCCGCGAGCGTCAGCGGATCACGGTCCGCCGCGACGAGCGGCGTGTCGTCATGCTGGCGAAGAAAGGCCCAGCCCCAGATCAGCGCGCCGACTCCCGCGATCAGGATGACGACGCAGGCGAGCGACCAGAGGATATTCTCGGGCGTCGGCTGGTTGCCGATCAGCGGCTCGGGCGGCCAGTTGTTGGTGTAGGTGGCGACGGTCCCCGGCCGTTCGGTCGACGCCGCCCATGCGGTCCAGAAGAAGAAATCGGTGAGCGCCGCCCGCCTCGCGGGATCGGGCAGCGTATCCTCCTTCATCGCATAATTGTCGCGCATCGGCCGCAGGGCGGGATCGCTGCCATAGAGGCGGTCATAATGATCGGCGGTCAGGGCGATGGCGCGGGCGCGGCGATCCGAAATGGTGACCGTGTCCGTGGCGGGATCAAGGCTGTTGTGCCGATACTCCTGCTTCAACCTGTACGTCAGTGCCGCTTTCTGCTCGATATCGAGCGCGTCGAACGCCTTGCCATAGCTGTCCTCGGCCGCGAGGCTGAGCCAGGCGGTCAGTTCGCGGTGCAGCCAGTCGGCCGACCAGTCGGGCGCCTGATAGGCGCCGTGGCCCCAGATCGAGCCGAGTTGCATTCCGCCGGTGCTCTGCCACGCCGTCTGCCCGGTCAGAATATCGTCACGGGTCATCAGCACTTCGCCCGAGGCGGTGACGACCTGCGCGGGAATTGGCGGAGCCTTGCGATAGACCTCGACCCCCGACACGCCCAATATGGCAAAGGTCACGGTCAGAACCGCAATCAAAATCCACCAAAGCTTGCGATATTCGCCCACGAAAGCCCCCTGTCGTTTCAAAGTCTCGTCTCGCGCCCCGCGAGAGACCCGCTAATTTTTACCGGATTGATCGAACAATATCGTCAGCAGCAGCGACGTGTCGGCAACGGCTTCCACTGCATGCGGCGTCCCCGGATCGAGATACAACCAGTCGCCGGTTTTTAACTCCGCCGGAGCGCCGCCGCCGAGCCGGACATGCCCTGCGATGCAATAGATCGTCAACGATCCCGCGACATGATGCGGCGGGATAGAATCGCCGGCGCGCACCACCAGATGGATCACCTCGAAGGAGGGGGTTCGGGCCAGTGCGGCTGTCGCGGTCGCGGGATCGTTTATCACGCCGAGACGCGCTACCTCGCCAGATTGGCAATGATGCAACGCCATGCGTCAGCCCTCCCGTGGCTGGAGTTGGCGAACGAGAGCACGAAGCCATCGGCCCACTTTTCTCCCGAAACCTTCGCCGCTCGCATGGCGCGCGCGGCGCACGTCGAGCGGCCCCGATCCGATCACTTCGCCGCATTCCGGGCAGAACATCGTCTATCCTCCATGAGTTGACCTCGCCTCTCGCCGCACATCTTAGCAGCGTCGACCGCGATGAATTTGCGCTGGATCAAACTTCTCCCTTTCTGGCCGTCCGGGTCTAAAAGGCGGAGATGACTTCTACCGCCCCCGTCGATGCGCAGGCGCTCGCCGATATCGCCCTGTTTGCAAACCTTCCGCCCGCCGTGCTTAACGATGTGGCCGCGCTGGCCCGCACGCGGCCGCTTCCCCGCGGACTTCGGATTTTCGACCAGGGGGAGCTTGCCGGCCGCGCCCATGCTCTACTGTCGGGCGGCGTGCGCATCACCCAATCGGGCAGCGACGGCGAGGAAATCCTCGTCCGCTTCATCGGCCCGAGCGAGATCTTCGGCTGCGTGCCCGTCTTGACCGACGGGCTCTATCCTGCCGACGCGACCGCGATCGTCGATGCGATCGAGTTGAGTTGGGATCCCGCCGACCTCCTCGCGCTGATGCAACGCCATTCGCGGATCGCGCTCAACATGATCGCTATCGTGGGCAGGCGGCTCGGCGAAGCGCAGGAACGACTGCGCGAACTGGCGACGCAAAGCGCCGACCGCCGCATCGCGCGGACGCTACTGCGACTGCTCAACCAGGCGGGGTGTCCAACCGACGTCGGAGTGCGGATCGAATTTCCGCTGCGGCGCAAGGATATCGCCGATATCGCGGGCACCACGCTCCACACCGTCAGCCGTATCCTTGTCGGCTGGGAACGCCGCGGCCTGCTGATCAGCCGGAACCGCCATCTGGTCATCTTGTCGCCTGACGGCATAAACCGGATCGCCGAGGGCCTCATCGGGGCCCGGTAGATCGCGCCTACTGTAAGCCGCTGACCGCCTTTTGAAAAAATCGATGGACAGCGTTTCGTCGGCTTTGCCCTACGCGCCTTCCATTCGGCCAACGGCGACGGTGGATGGAGATTGATGCCCGCGCGCTTATGGCCAGTAGAATCTCGTTGTCGACATACCCTCCATGTCTAGGGTATCGGAGCCCACGGGGGCGCACGCCTTGATCGCGTCCAACCTATGCGTGTGCGTCGCGCCCTTGATGTCCAGACCATTTGCGGGCTTTCCTGGCCAAATGGCTGGCCGATTAAGTCGGACGGGAACACGATCCCAACGATCTGCTCGCGGCCGACCGCTGCCGCGGTGGCCACCTTCAGCACCCCTTCGAGAACATTGGCAACGACCGGGGCATCGCCTCCTTTCCAAAGATAGATTGTTCCCGCTCGCGACGCGCCGCCGGCGGCCCATCTTGCCGAGCAACAGCAACGCCTCAGGCCGGAGGCTCGTACAAATGACGCGGTTGCGAACGATGCACGAGAAGCAGTCGTTCACGGTGCGGCGCCCGCCCGCGCGGCCCGCAGGCCGCTGTCGCCAGACGCGCCCGCTTCGGCAACGCCACGATCGACTTCGCGCGCATATCGATCAGTGCGCGAGCAGGAGCGGGGCGGGCGCGGCCTCGAGCAGGTAGCGAGTGACGCCGCCGAACAATGTTTCGCGGAGGCGCGGCCTGCCAAAGGCGCCCATGATGATGAGCCCGGGCGCGATGTCCTTCGCCATCTCCTCGAGGATCTCCTCCGGCGCCTCGTGACCACGCTCTACGCGGCGCAGTTCGCCATGGACGCCGTGGCGCGACATATAGCACAAGGCGTCTTCGGCACTCACGCGTCCCTGGTCAGGACCAATCTGGACCATTACGATGCTCCGTGCGTCACCCATCAGCGGCGCTGCGGCACGTAGCGCGTGCGCCGACTGCGGGCTCCCGTTCCATGCTATCATGATCGGGGCATCGAGATCGATCGGCTTGCCGTCGGCTGGCAATGCAAGCACTGGAACCGGGACGGTCATCGCCAGATCGCCGGCTATCGCCCCCTGCGCGAGGCCGCGACGGTCGCGGGCGCCTAGCGAGACGATGACCAGATCGGAGAGGGTCGCGGCTAGCGCGAGACATCCGAGCGTCTCGCCATCGGCCACCGTGATATCCCAGGGCACGTCTTCGCGCGTTAGCTGCGCGCCGAGCGCCGTCTCGAGCTCGGTATCGGCGAGCTGCGCCTTCGCGAGTTGCTCGCGTGCCAGATACATGCCGCCGAAAGGATCAGAGGCGATGAATTGCTGATACGGTGAGGCGATCAGAAAACTCAGATGCGAGCGAAAGTGCCGCCCGACCCGCAGCGCGGTCTCGGTACGCGCCGCCATGGCGGGGCTCGCGTCGGCGTGGATCAATATATTCCGCATCGATAGTCTCCTCCAGAAGGAGCGAGCGAAGACCCAAAACGGGCGCCGTTCATTGACCAAGATCAAAATTTGGCCGGGCGCGCGGCCCGGCATCGGGTTCATTCGCGCAGCGACGTGTCATCTGATCCTGATCGTGCATGATCTGGGCGCGCACGACGCGGTGAATCGTCGGCTCGTCGATACCGATCTCGCGTAGCCGGTCTGCAAGCGCGTTCCTGTACTCGTTGCAGAAGAAATTAGGTCGTCGAGCGCTGGAGCATTGTCACATGAGCCGCCTCTTCGGCAAAGGCCGGGACGATGGCGGCGGGGGTGGCCCCCGAGCCGATCACCAGGAAGCGTTTGCCTGCATAGCCGATCGCCGGATCCCTGAGCTGGGCGAGAACGAAGCGCCGCTTATGGTTCGAAAGGCCTGGCCAGTCGGGGATATAGGGCTTCTCATGATCATAATAGCCGTGGCACATCCACAGGAAACCAGCTGTGAAGGCGAGAAATCGGCGAACCGAGCTATTCCCTGCCTTAATCGAGAGGATCGATCTTTAGGACACATCGTACTGTTCGCTTTGATTTGGCGGCGGCCTTTTCGCAATCTTCAACCGCCGCACGATTTCGATGTCGCATCTCCGCAGCATCAGAGATCGCCCGCCAAGCTTCGGGACTACCGACGTGCAGCAATCTCACCCCGGCTTCCCATATCGAAGGTTCGCGCAGTACCCGCGTCGCGATCTTCTCCGGCATATGCCAGCTCTCGGGAAGCGCTCGGGCAATGTGCCCCGGTATGATTGACCACAGAAGGCACCCGGCCAGCATGCCGCCACCCCCAGCCCATTTCAGGAGGGTTCTTTGATCAGCGGCGCTGTGCGCCGACGCCGCCACTTTCGTCAGCTCCCGCATTGCATGGTCATATCGGTTCTCCGCTGCGGTGATCTGCTCCCTATCTGACTGTCGTCCCTTCCGCGCGGCTTGGTCGATCCGCTGCGCCATATTCTCAGGCGTCAGATCCATAGCCGGCTTGTCGGTGATGGTCTCCAGAATGCTGGTCGCTGCTTTGAGTTGCTCAGCCATTTCGCCGAGCGTCGAGCTGTAATCAGGGATGTCGATGTTGGCTTTTTCGGTCGCGAGATTCTCGACCGCGCGGCGCAACACCGCGATTTCGCCTTCAAGCCGCTGGAACGCGGCGGTCGCGGGATCCACCGGCTCCACGGCCAGAACGTCATTTTTCATCGTCCTTCTCCTACATTCCTATTCCGATGCCGAGCGATTTGCCGCGGCCGAGCCCGGCAATTTCGGCAAGCTCTTGTCCGATGGGACGCGCCGAGCGCGCATCGATGCCGAGCGCGGCCTTGCGGACGCTGAGGATCGATTCGACCTGCGCATCGCGGTCGAGACTCTTCGCCATCGCGCCCATCTGGCCGCCGATCTTGCGCGCCGCGTCATGCTCACCGTTCCGGCTGAGCGATGCGCGCTGCCGATGCAGTTGCTGCCAGTTCTCGGTGAATCGATCGGCGCGTTTATGCGGATCGATGCGGACCTCCGCCTCTCGGTTCATCGCGCGAACCGCAGCTTGACCATTGCCCTCCGCTGCCGGGCGGACAAGCTCAGGCCTGCGCTCGAACGCCGACGCAAGGTCGGACCGCGCGTGCGGCCGGACCGCATCGAGCGCGGTGCCCGCCTTGTCCAGCGCCGTGCGCTGATGCGCGAGCACCGGCAACTGCCTCTCGCGCATGCGGTCGATGTCGGCCCGCGCGCGCGCGTAGCGTTCGACCGCGCGCTGCGTGTCCTTCGTTCGCGACGGTTCGGGCATCGCGATGCTGTCTTTCTGTATGGCCGGCTTGAAACCCGCGAAGATACTGCGCGCCTTCTCGGGCGCATCGCGCACGATCTCGGTGACCCGCTCACGCAATGTGATGCCCCGCTGCTCTCCAAAGGCGCGCGCGGGGTCTTTGCGGGCGAAGTCGCTCGCCATATCCTTGGTCCGCTCACGCGACAGGGTGCGAACGAGCTTGCCCTGCTCCTTGAAGTCATCGCGGCCATAATGAAGCGCCATGCCGTCGCGGTGACGCGACATTGCGACATAGGCGCCGTGACGGTCCATTCCCGGTGTCGCGAGCACATGGGTGCAGTCGATGGTCATACCCTGCGCCTTGTGGATCGTCGCCGCATAGCCGTGATCAAGGTCGCGATAATCTTTCATGTCGAACGCGACACTGCGTCCATCATCGGTGCGCACCGTCATGCTCTGCTCGCTCACGCGCTCGACCGTCCCGAGCGTGCCGTTTTTGACCTCCAGGCTGCGTTCATTGCGCAAGAAAATGATGCGGTCTCCGGATGCGAAGTCCCGAGCGCCGCGCTCGACCTTGATGGCAACATCATCGCCAAGATCGCCCGCCGCGCGCATCGACCCGCGCGCCGCTTCGTTAAGCTCGCGCACCTCGGAGTTGGTGTGGGTGAGAATGATCCGGCTGGCGGATGGTTCGGCCTGCCGCTCGCGATCCCAGCGATCGATCAGTTCGCCGCGCGCCGCTTCGCGCGTGTCGGCAGCGTGGACCATATCGCGGTCCGTATAGGCGCCGATCGCCTCGCCGGTCCGTCCGGCAGCCAGCTGCCGGGTGGCGTCCTGCTGCCAACCCTCGTGCTGGCGGCGCACCTCGGTGATTTCAACACCGCCATGCCGTTCATGGATCGCGCGG
>CAUUIU010000066.1:0-12086 GCA_963545025.1 uncultured Sphingopyxis sp.
CCGATGGCGCGCAGCGGGTGTTCGCTGGCCTGTGGCAATGCGGTCCCTAGCACCGCTTGCGGCGTGACCGCGATCGCCGCATAGAGGCACGGCTGCGGCGCCGGGGGGCGCCGCGACGGCTTTGGGGGCGATGATGGGCGAGGTGCCGATCCTTCACGAATATGCCGCGAGCGGCAATTGCTACAAGATAAGGCTGACCGCGGCGCTGCTCGGCTTTCCGATCGAGCGGCGCGAATATGACATCATGAAGGGCGAGACGCGCACCGCGGACTTCCTTGCCAATGTCAATGCGAACGGCCGCATCCCGGTTCTCCAGGTCGGCGACCGCTTTCTGCCGGAGAGCAACGCCGCCTGTTTCTGGCTCGCCGACGGCACGCATCTGATCCCGCACGACCGTTTCGCGCGCGCCGATATGCTGCACTGGCTGTTCTTCGAACAATATAACCACGAGCCCAACGTCGCGACGCTGCGCTTCTGGATGAAGTGGGTCGGCGAGGAGAATTTCACCGACCTTCAGCGCGCACAGGTGCCGGCGAAACAGGAAGCGGGGAAGGCGGCGCTCGCGCTGATGGATGACCATCTCGCGCAGCATGACTGGCTCGCGGGCGAGGACCTCTCGCTCGCCGACATCTGCCTCTATGCTTATACCCATGTCGCCGAGGACAGCGGGCTGTTCGCGCTCGCCGACACGCCCGCGGTCCAGCGCTGGATCGCGCGGATCGCGGCGCAGCCGGGTTTTACGGCGATGGCAGCGTAGGGAGAAAAGCCTTCTCCCTTGCCCCATCGGCCAAACAGGTCTACATCAGCCGCCGAACGGCCGCCCCGCGAGGGGCGGCCCTTATTATTTCCGCTTGGAGAAACCCGGCCATGGCCAATCCCGACGCCACCCCGCTGATGCCGCACGCGACCGCCGCCTGGCTGGTCGATAACACCGGCCTCACCTTTGTCCAGATCGCCGAATATTGCGGCATCCACATCCTCGAGGTTCAGGCGATCGCCGACGAGACCGCCGCGACCAAATATACCGGCCGCGATCCCGTCCGCGCGCACGAACTGTCGATGGAAGAGATTGAAAAGGGTCAGAACGACCCGAACTACAAGCTCAAGATGAGCAAGCAGGCGCAGGACACGATCCGCCGCACCCGCGGGCCGCGCTACACGCCGGTCAGCAAGCGCCAGGACAAGCCCGACGGCATCGCCTGGATCCTGAAGAACCACCCCGAGGTGTCGGACGGCGCGATCGGCAAGCTGATCGGCACGACGCGTAACACGATCGGCGCGATCCGCGACCGCAGCCACTGGAACAGCGCGAACATCGTGCCCAAGGACCCGGTGACGCTCGGGCTCTGCTCGCAGCGCGAGCTCGATGCGCTCGTCGCCAAGGCGGCGAAGAAGGCCGGCATCAAGGCCCCCGAGGACAGCCGTTTCGAAGGCGACCGCGAAGCGCTGCTCGAAGAGCTGCGCGCCGAACGCACCGCCGCGAACGAAGCGCGCGCTGCCGAAGAAGCGGCCGAAGTCGCGAGCGACGAAGCGGCTTCCTGACGCATGTCTGGGGGGGATGAGGATAATATTCCGGCGGCCAGCGGCTCGCCGGATGCCTCGCTGACCCAGGACGACAGCTTTACCGCGACCAGCCACGCCGGGCTGACCTATCCTTGGGGCGATGCCGCGCCGGGGTCGGGTGAGACGATCCGTATCGCGAACGGGATCAGCTGGGCGCGGATCCCGATGCCGGGGTCGCTCGGCCATATCAACAGCTGGCTCCTCGACGATCATGATGGCGTCGCGGTGGTCGACACCGGCATCTGCCTCACCATGTGTTCCGATGCGTGGAAGGCGCTCTATGCCGGTGCGCTGAAGGACAAGCGCATCACGCGCGTCATCGGCACACACCTCCACCCCGATCATATCGGCCTCGCGGGCTGGATCGCGAAGAAGCAGGACGTCAAGCTGTGGATGACGCGCGGAGAGATGCTGACCGCGCGCGCGATCGTCGCCGATTCCTCCGACACCGCGCCCGATGAAGTCCTCGTGCAGTCGCGGGCCGCGGGCTGGGACGAGGATGCGATCGAGGCGCAGCGGACGCGCGGCTGGAACATGTTCCAGCGCATGATCTTCACCCTGCCGCGCAGCTATGTGCGGATCGAGGACAGCGAGACGCTCGACATGGGCGCACACTGTTGGCGCGTCGTCACGGGATCGGGGCACAGCCCCGAACATGCGTGCTTGCTCAACGAGAAAGAGGGCGTGCTGGTGTCGGGCGACCAGGTGCTGCCGCGGATCAGCTCGAACGTCTCGGTCAACATCACCGAACCCGACGCCGATCCGCTGGGCGAATGGCTGGCATCGATCGACAAATTGCTCAGCGTTGTGCCCGCCGACGTCATTACCTGTCCCGCGCATGGCGAGCCGTTCAAGGGGCTGCACGTCCGCCTGATGGCGCTGCGCGACGAGCATCGCATGCGGCTCTACAATCTGGCTGAAGCCGCGGCCAAGGCGCCGATGCGCGCGGTCGACAGCTTTCCTTTGCTCTTCAACCGCCCGATCGGTGAGCATAACCGCGGCCTCGCGACGGGCGAAGCGCTGGCACATCTGAAGCGGCTGGAAGTCGAAGGGCGCGTCAAGCGTGAGGATCGGGGCGGCGTGTGGTGGTATCACGGCGTGGCGTGAGGCGCCGGGTCGATCGTCTGTTTGGGCGTTGGAAAGCGGTCAATCCCGCCGCTGCATGATCCAGCCGAACGCCATCGCGTTGAAGATGGTGTAGAGCCCGTAGAGCAGCAGTCCGGTGAACCAGTTCTGCGTCGCGATCGCCATCGCACCGACCAGCAGCAGGAATTCGAAGACGTAGGTGATGTTGGGCCCGACCTTGTCGGCCAGCGGCTTCACCATCTGCTGCACCAGCGGATCGTCGCTTTCCATGAAGGCGCGGTGCATCGCGAAATTGCCGACGCCGGCGAAGAAAATGGCGATGATCGCGATCAGCATAGGTTTGCAGATGGAGCAGCCGGGGTGGAAATGCCAGCGACTTTCGGGTTATAGGGACCCGTCCGAAGCGCACTGGCGGCGCAGACGATCGAACGAGCCCGGCTTTCTGCCTCCCCCGAGAAGGACGTCTTCGGTGACATCTCTCCCCCGCCTGGCCGCGCTTTGCTTGCCGCTTGCCTTTGCCACTGTGCCCGCGCACGCGTCGCAAGAATCGGTGGATCCGCCGCAGCCGAACCCCGCGCTTGTCGATCCGGTGCTGGCCAATCCGATCCCCACGATGCTCGTACCGCCCGATCCGCCGTTGCCCGATGCGGTACGCGCGATGATCAATGCGGCTTTTGTGGGCGGCGAGGACACCGAGGTCGAAGCGGTAATCAAGCTTGCGCGCATGACCAATCCGGGAAGCCTCGGCGAAATCAACGCGCTGCTCGCTTATTATCGCAGCGCGCACGACCCGGTGGCGCCGCCCGATCCGGTGGGCGACATGCTCGCGGCCGCCATCGCAAGCGGCAAGGACGGAGACGTCGAGGCGGTGGCCAAGCTTGCCAAGGCGACCAATCCCGACCTGGCGGTGGAGATCGATGCGCGTGTCGTCGCCTATCGCGCCGAACGGCAGCGGCTGAAAGACGAGGCGGCCGCAGCGGCGCGTGCGAAACTGGCCGCCGCGAAAATCTGGCAGAACTGGAAGGGCGAGGGGCAGATCGGCGCGTCGCTGGCCACCGGCAATACCAGCTCCAAGGGTCTTAGCGCGGGGGTCGCACTGGCGCGACAGGGACTCGACTGGAACCACAAGTTCCGCGCGCAGGCCGATTATCAGCGCACCAACGGCCGCACCTCGGTCGAGCGTTTCATCGTCGAGCTCGAACCGCAGTATAAGGTCAGCGACCGCGCCTTCGCCTTCGGGTTAGGCCGGTGGGAACAGGACCGCATTCTGGGATATGATTCGCGCTGGAACGCGTCGGGCGGCTTCGGTTACAAGGTCATCGACGCGAAGACGCTGTCGCTCAGCCTGAAAGGCGGGCCGGCGTGGCGGCATACCGAATTCAGCAGCGGGATCACCGACAGCGAACTGACCGGGCTCGCGGGGCTCGACTTCGGCTGGCAATTGTCGCCGGCGCTGCGCCTGACGCAGGTCGCCTCGACCAGCCTCGGCGAGAAGAACACCACGACCAGCTCGCTGACCGCGCTCAATGCCAAGCTGACCGGCGCGCTGTCAGCGCGCGTCGCCTATTCGGCCGAGATCGACACCAATCCCCCGCCGGGGATCGAAAAGGTCGACACGCTGACCCGATTTACGTTGGTGTACGGCTTCTGATCATTTGATCGCCGCGAGCACGTAGAGGAATTCGGCGAAACCCATCGTCGCATCGACCAGCCCGGCGACTTTGGGATTGGTGGAATCGATCAGATAATATTCGTCGGGAGCGTGCGCGCCCGATCCGTGGCCGGTGCCGAAATGCGCGGCGGGGATCGAGACCGGCGGTGCGGTGAAGGTCGAACCCGGCCAGCTGCCCGCCATCCGCGGATTGAGGCTCGTTGCGATGCCGAGCTTTTTATAGGTCGCGAGTTCGCTGCGGACGAGGCGGCTGTCTTCGGCGACCTCGGTCGGGTCATAGCCGCCGGAGACCTTCGCCTCGACGTCGGTGAAGCCATGTTTGTCGAGATGCGCGCGCAGCTTTTTCTCGGCCTCGGCGCGCGTCTGGTTGGGAACGAGGCGGAGGTCGAGTTTGGCGACCGCGCGGCCCGGCAGCACCGTCTTGCCGCCCGGGCCAGTGTAACCCGCAACCAGCCCCTCGATATTGACCGTCGGTTCCTGCGCGAGGCGGATCAGCGCGTCGTCGTACGACAGATTGTCGATCCAGTGGGTGATGCCGAGCGCGGCCTTTTGCTGCGCTTCGTCGCCCGCCTTTGCGGCTTCGCGGATCAGCGCCTTTTCGCGGTCGGTAAGCGGGCGGACATTTTCGAACCAGCCCTCGATCGCGGGCTTGTTTCCGCCGTCGGTGACGAGCGTCTGGAGCGCCTGCACCAGCCGCCAGGCGGGCGAGTCGACCATCGCCTTGAGGCTCGAGTGCACGTCGCCCTTCGGTCCGCGGCCCCATTTCTCGCCGCTGGCGATCAGTTCGAGCTCGATGATGCCCTTCGATCCCAGATTGACGGTGACGTTGCCGGTCTTGCCCTGCGAGGCGAAGGGGATGAAGATGCCCTCGCATTTCTTGAGCGCGGCGAGGATGTTGGGCTTGGTCGCGATCTGGCGGAAGTGCGGCGAGCCGATCTCCTCTTCGCCTTCGCACACAAGGACGATGTTGACGGGCAGCTTCCCCTTGGCGGCGCGGATTGCGTGAAGCGCGGCAAGGAAGGCCGCCTCGGGGCCTTTCTGGTTCACCGCGCCGCGGCCCATGATCGCCTGTCCGAAGCCGGCGCGTTCGACCATCTTGCCTTCGAGCGGCGGCGACGACCATTCGGACGCGTCGAACTGTTTCACGTCATACATGAAATAGATGCCGAGCGTACGCGGCGCGCCGGCGTCGATCGTGCCGAACACCCCGGGATGGCCGTCGGTGGGCACGATCTCGACGTTGGTGAAGCCTGCATCCTTCGCGAGTTCGGCCATATAGGCGGCGCCCTCGGTCATGTTGCGGTTTTCGGCGGCGATTGAGGGCAGCGCGATCCAGTCGCGGATGCGCTTGATCGACGCGTCCTTGCCGGCTTCGGCGGCCTTGCGGATGGCGGCCATCGGACCCGATTGGGCGAACAGCGGGAGCGGGCGCATCATCATCGCGCCGGCCCCAAGCATGGCGGTGCCGCGCAGCAGACCGCGCCTCTCGAGCATTCTATGGAGAGCCTGTTCCGTCTCGTGCATCGCGAACCCCTTTGCTGTTGCTATGACTTGTTCCAGTAGTCCTTGATCAATTCTTGTGACCAGCCCGGCTAGCCCACATCCCCTGCCGCGTTGACGCTGATGGCGCAGCGCGCCTAGCCTTGCAAGGAAGGAGAGGCGCCATGGACTTTCGCGGCAAGAACGTCGTCATCACCGGCGGGGCGACGGGGATCGGTTTTGCGCTGGCGAAGCGGATCGGGACCGCGGGGGCGCGGGTCATCCTTTCGGAGCCGCGCGAGGACAAGCTGGCCGAGGCGGTCGGTGCGCTGGAGGCGCTGGGCATCGATGCGTGCGCGTTCGCTGGCGATGTCACCGACGCGGAGTCGGTCGAGGCGCTCGCCGATTTTGCCTGGGCCGAACATGGCCGCGCCGATGCGATCGTCGCCAATGCCGGGGTCGGCGGGGTTCGCACGGAGATACTCGACACCGACGATGCCGCAGCGCGCGCGCTGATCGAGGTCAATTTCTGGGGCGTGTGGAATTGCGTCCGGACCTTCGGCCGGCGCTTCCGCGACGATGGTTTGCCGTCCGCGATCTACGCCACGGCGTCGGAGAATAGCCTGTTCAACGCGGTGCGCCGGAACGGCGGCATCTATGTCGCGAGCAAGCATGCCGTCGTTGGCCTGATGGACACGCTGCGCAACGAGGCACCGGACACTATCGAGGTTGGTGTGATTATCCCCGGCTGGGTCAAGTCCGACATGACGCGCCATGCGGCCCCGGCGATGGATGCCGATGTCTTCGCGAACCGTATCGTACCGCAAATGGAGGCAGGCGAATTCTATCTCGTCAGCCACCCGTACAACGTCGTGCGGATGGAAGAGCGCTGGGCCGAAGCCTATGACGCCTTCGCCCGATACGCGCCGCGCGAGCCCGGCGACGATGCGATGGACGTCGCGCTTTTCGTCGAGCGGATGCGCGCCAAACGCTGACGCCTGCTACGCCTTCTCGAGCAACCCCTCGTCGGCGATCCGTTTCTGCCAGAGCCTCGGCGCGTTGACGTGGACATTCTGGCCTTCGCTGTCGACCGCGACGGTGACGGGGAAGTCCTGGACCTCGAACTCGTAGATCGCTTCCATGCCGAGATCGGCGAAACCGACGACCGTGCTGCCCTTGATCGCGCGCGCGACGAGGTACGCCGCGCCGCCGACCGCCATGAGGTACGCGCTCTTGTGCTTCGCGATCGCCTGCGTCGCAGCGGGGCCGCGTTCGGCCTTGCCGACGCAGGCGAGCAGGCCCTGATCGAGCATCATGTCCATGAACTTGTCCATGCGCGTTGCGGTCGTCGGGCCGGCGGGACCGACGATTTCCTCGCCGACGGGATCGACCGGGCCGACATAATAGATGACGCGGCCCTTGAATTCGACGGGAAGCTGCTCGCCCTTGGCCAGCATATCGGCGATGCGCTTGTGTGCGGCGTCGCGGCCGGTGAGCATCTTGCCGTTGAGCAACAGGCGATCGCCCTGTTTCCAGCTCGCGACGACTTCGGGGGTGAGCGTGTCGAGGTCGACGCGGATCGCCGCCTTGTCGGGCGCCCAGTCGATCTGCGGATAGTCGGCGAGCACCGGCGGTTCGAGGAAGGCGGGACCCGACCCGTCGAGCGTGACGTGCGCATGGCGCGTCGCGGCGCAGTTCGGGATCATCGCGACGGGCTTCGACGCGGCATGGGTCGGCCAGTCGGCGATCTTGACGTCGAGCACGGTCGCGAGGCCACCGAGGCCTTGCGCGCCGATACCGAGCGCGTTGACCTTTTCATAAAGCTCGATGCGCAGTTCTTCGGTCGGGTTCGACGGACCCCGCGCGAGCAGTTCGGTCATGTCGATCGGGTCCATCAGCGACTGCTTGGCCAGCAGCATCGCCTTTTCGGCGGTGCCGCCGATGCCGATGCCGAGCATGCCGGGCGGGCACCAGCCGGCGCCCATCTGCGGTACCATTTCGAGCACCCAGTCGACGATGCTGTCGCTTGGGTTCATCATCTTGAACTTCGACTTATTCTCGCTGCCGCCGCCCTTCGCGGCGACGTCGATCACGACCTTGTTGCCCGGAACCATCTCGACATTGAGGACCGAGGGCGTGTTGTCCTTGGTGTTCACACGGCTGAACGCGGGGTCGGCGAGGATCGAGGCGCGGAGCTTGTTCTCGGGGTGGAGATAGGCTTTGCGCACGCCCTCGTCGACGACCTGCTGCAGGCTGCGCGGGCTGTCGAGGCGGCAGTCCATGCCCCATTTGATGAAGACTGTGACGATGCCCGTATCCTGGCAGATCGGGCGATGGCCCTCGGCGCACATGCGGCTGTTCGAAAGAATCTGCGCCATCGCGTCCTTTGCGGCGGGCGACACTTCGCGTTCGTACGCGGCGCCGAGCGCGCGGATATAGTCCATCGGATGGAAATAGCTGATGTACTGGAGCGCGTCGGCGATGGTTTCGACGAGGTCGTCCTCGCGGATGATGACGGTGTTCATGTGCAGCCTTTCGCCCTTTTTCGGGATTCGCGGCTTCCCTAGACCCGGTAGGGCAGGGTGAAAAGGGGTTAGCTTTTGCGGCGGCCGAACATCGGGCGCGACGAAACAGGCTCGCTTGGTGGGGGCGACGGCGCCGGCGGCGGCGCATCGAAATCGACGAGGGGGCGCTTCTTGACCAGCGCCTGCCAACTGCCCGCCGCGGCGAGCGCGAGCAGAAGGATCCAGCCACCGCCCGCCGACGGGATCAGCGCCCAGGCAAAGGCGGCGGGCGTGATGATCGCCATGACGGTCGGGATCGCGGCGATGATCGCGAGCGTCCCGAACAGCGCCCACCATCGTCCGATCTGGGTCGCCGCCGCGCCGATCACGACGTTGGTGAGGCCAAGCAGCAGGAACTTGGCGGCAACCGGCGTCGGGAGGCTCACCATCGCGGGCGAATAGTCGCCCGTGGTGAAGGCGGCCTGGATGTCGAAGAGGAGGTAATTCTCATAGGCGTCACACAGCGCAGCGACGACGGGAAGCATGGCGGCGGCGAGCAGTGGGCGGAGGCGCAGTTCGCGCCATAGCGCGATGCAGCCCCCGGCGAGGAAGCCGGCATAGAGCAGCATATAGAGATGATCGCGCTCGTTGCCGGTCCGCATCGCGGCGAGGCGGGGCACTTGCTGCGGATCGCTTTCGGGCCCGAAGACCGCGATCAGATCGTCCTGTCCGCCCGCAAATTCGAAGGCGAGCACGGGGGCGCCATAGCCCGGCGCGATATCATGGCCGGTTTGCGGAAAGACCTGGCCGAGATGCAGGCCGAAGAGGGCGACGGCGAGGCCGAACGCGAGCGTCCAGAGCCAGGCACGCGTCGGCGATGCGGGGCGGGTCCGCTGCGTTTCGATCCAAAGTTGAAGCCCCCCGACCATCGCCTAGATGTCCGGTGGAGCGCGGTGGCTCACCTTATTGGCACTCGGCGCATTTGCCGCGCACCTCGATCACCGGGCGCTCTGCGGCAAAACCCGTCGCTTCGGCCGCAGCGCGGACGCCGCCCGAAACCTTGTCGTTATCGACATGCACCGCGCTGCCGCAGGTATCGCAGATCAGGAAGATGCAGTCGTGGAGGCAGCCGGGATGGCTGTTCGCGACAAAGGCGTTGGCGCTCTCGACGCGGCGGACAAGGTTGTTCGCGACGAAAAGATCGAGGATGCGATAAACGCTGTTCGGCGCGACGCGCTTGCCGCGCTTCTGCGAGACGATGTCAGCGATCTCATAAGCGCTTGCGGGTTTGCCGATCTCGGCGACCGCATCGAAAATCTGTGCGCGCATGTCGGTCCAGGCTTCGCCCGCGCCCTCGAGCGCGGTCTGCGCCGCCTTGGCGAGCGAGGCGCCACTGGCCTCGACGTGCGGATGATCATGCTTGCCCATTGGCGTTTCCTCAGGCGCGGGAAATGCCGCGCTAACTATCCTGACAATGTAGGCTGTTTACGGGGTGCCCGCAAGCTGCGGACCGGTCCGTTTCGGCGGCAGCGTCAGTGGCGTCGTTAGTGTCTGGCGCGGCGGTTGAGATCGTGACCCAGCGCGACGACCGCGACGCCGATCATCGTCGCGAGCACTTCGCTGCCGTCGTGCGGCCGCGACAGCGCCCCCGCCATCATGCCGAGCCCGAAGCTGCCGACCGCGAAGGGCATCATATAGCCATGGCTGAGCACGCCCGACAGCAGCGTCACGAGCGCGAAGCCGATCGCGATGATCAGCCCGACCTCGTGGAACAGGTGATTGTCGAGAAAGACGCCGCCGACCGACGCGATCGAGGCGAAAAAGATCGTTGTCGCGAGGCAATGGACGAGGCAGAGTCCCGACAGCCCCATCGCCAGCTGGTCGCCGGTGAGGGAGGTCAGCGGCCGCGAATCGCGCGCAGCCCGGACCAGCGCGCCGAAGCGCGTTTGGACAGGGGCAGGGCTGGCGACTTGGGTCACCCGATTCTCCATTGGGGCAATTGCGACCCTCGATATGGCATATCATGACGAAGGTTACAACATCTCATTGGCCCAAATCTTTTGGTTGCGGGCATGGCGGATCGGCCTACATCAGTTGCGGAACGAAACCCGAAGGGATCATCGATGTCCGAACTGGCCTTGCCGCTGACGCTGCCCTGCGGTGCCAAACTGAAGAACCGGATCGCGAAGGCGGCGATGACCGAGGGGATGGCGACCCCCGACGGCCGGCCCACCACCGAACTCGACCGTCTCTATGGTCTGTGGTCCGATGGCGGCGCGGGCTTGCTCATCGGTGGCAATCTGGTGATCGACCGCGACCATCTCGAACGGCCGGGCAATGTCGTGATCGATCGCGCGCCCGACGCCGATATGATGGCGAGGCTGACCCGCTGGGCCGGGGCCGCGACGCGCGGCGGCAATCATTTCTGGGCGCAGATCAGCCATAGCGGACGGCAGACGCCGGCGGTGGTCAACCCGCGCCCCAAATCGGCATCGGACGTCAAGCTCGGGCTCCCCGGTGGACAGTTCGGCCAGCCCGAACCGCTGACCCGCGAAGAGATCGCTTCGCTGGTCGATCGCTGGGGGATTGCGGCGAAGGCGTGCCAGGATGCGGGTTTCACTGGCGTGCAAGTCCACGCGGCGCACGGCTATCTGATGTCGCAATTCCTGAGCCCGCTCGCGAACCGACGCACCGACGAATATGGCGGCAGCCTTGAGAACCGCGCGCGGCTGTTGCTCGATGTGATCGCGGCGATCCGCGCGGCAACCGGGCCGGCCTTCCCGATCTCGGTCAAGCTGAACAGCGCCGATTTCCAGAAGGGCGGCTTCGCCTTTGAAGACAGTTTGACGGTTGCCGGATGGCTGGAGGCGGCGAGCGTCGACCTGATCGAGATTTCGGGTGGCACCTATGAACAGCCGAAGCTGCTCGGCATCGAGGGGATGGAGGAAAGCGTGCCGCAGAATGTCGCGCCGTCGACCCTCACGCGTGAGGCCTATTTCGTCGATTTCGCGCTCGCGATGCAGGCGCAGGTGTCGGTGCCGCTTATGGTCACCGGTGGCTTCCGGTCGCGCGCCGCGATGGAGCAGGCGCTGGCGGGCGGCGCAGCCGATGTTATCGGCCTCGGCCGCCCGATGTGCCTGATGACCGATGCGCCGAAGCGGTTATTGGCGGGCGACGAGACTTTGCCGCGCTACGAGGACGGCCTTGGGCTGATTCCCGGCTGGCTGGGCTTCCTGCGGCGCTTCCAGACCGTCAAGGCGATCGACGGATTTGCTGGCATATACTGGTTCTACCAGCAGCTTTGGCTGCTCGGGCATATAGGCCGGATCGACCAGAAGCTGAGCGTCTTTTCGGCCTTTCGCACCCTCGAAGCGCGCAACAAGGCGATCATGAAGGCGCGGGGGTAGCTACGCCCCCTCCTCCGCGCGCAAAGCCTTGCGGTCGAGCTTGCCGATCATCGTCTTGGGCAGGTTCAACCGCACCTCAACCGCCTTCACGCGCTCATGCTTGCCGAGCTGGGGATTGAGCCAGGCGGCGAGCGCCTCGCCGCTGACGTTGAAGCCATCTTCGAGCGTAACGAACGCCTTGGGCGCTTCGCCGCGATAGGCGTCGGGCACGCCGAGCACGATCGCTTCCTTGACCGCGGGATGCTCGTGCAGGTGCGCCTCGATCACGCTCGGATAGACTTTGAACCCGCCGACCGCGATCATGTCCTTCAGCCGGTCGACGATGCGGACATAGCCGTCCGCCTCGATCACCGCGACGTCGCCGGTGCGCAGCCA
>CAUUIU010000067.1:0-11973 GCA_963545025.1 uncultured Sphingopyxis sp.
GATCGCTCAGTGTCTCGTGGGCTCGGAGATGTGTATAAGAGACAGGCGCGAAGCCGCTCGCGCGCCTCGGCCGAAAGGGGGATGAAGGAACGGAAGCGCCAGTTGCTTTTGCTGGTCATCACGATGATGCCGGCCGCGTCGGTGACGATCGTCGTCGCGGCGGAATCCGCCCAGCGCGATTCGAGCTTGTCGAACTCGACCTTGACCACGATCACGCCGAGGCGCTGGCCGCCGACGTCGACCCGGCGCGCGAGATAGAGACCCGGCCGGCCGCTGACGGTGCCGAGCGCGAACAGTTCAGCTTCGCCGCTGCGCATCGCGCCCTGAAAATAGGGGCGGAAGCGGTAATTCTCGCCGACGAAGCTTGTCGGCGCGCGCCAGTTGCTCGCCGCGATCGTCACGCCGTCGGCGTCGATCACGTACAGCACGGCGGCATCGGTGCGTGCCGCAAGCTGTTCGAGATCGCGGTCGAGGCGGCGCGATGCGGCGTCGCTCTTGCCGGCCAGCGCGGCACGGACGTCGGGAAATTCGGTGAGCACGCGCGGCAGAAGGCGGAATTTCTGCAGTTCGCTTTCGAGCAGGCTGGCGTGCGCACGGGCATTCTGCCGCGCCTCGGCGTCGGCTTTTGCGCGCGCGCTGCCCGCAGCCCACTGCGAAAGACCCAGCGCCGCGACGAGCAGGATCAGCGCGCCGACGATCCCTGCGACGAGCAGCCGCCGCCGGTCGAACCGGGTGCGAAGACCATGCGAATCAATCGGCGCCGTCATGTGCGGAACATCGCACATCATTCGATAAAAGCATGTGGAAAATCGCACAAATTGTGATCGAGATTTGGACGGATCGGAATTAAATATTTTAAAATCAACTATATAAAGGAAAGATGTGTCCGGTTTGACCGTGGCTCTCGCCGTCCCCTATTTTCGTCGAAAGGCCAGTGAAAGGCCGGGTCGCGCCGAAACGGGCGCCTGACAAGGGGAGAGGCTGGTGGCAGCCACGATCGATTTGAATGCGGTTCCCGTGCCGGCGAAATCCGGGCCGTGGTGGTCGCACCTCTATGTGCAGGTGCTCGCCGCGATCCTTGCGGGTGTGCTGCTCGGCCATTTTTGGCCCGACTTCGCGACCCAGCTCAAACCGCTCGGCGACGGCTTCATTAAACTGGTGAAGATGATCATCGCCCCGGTGATCTTTCTGACGGTCGTCACCGGAATCGCATCGATCGGCGAAACCCGGGCGCTGGGCCGTGTCGTCGGCAAGACCTTTGCCTATTTCCTCTTCTTCTCGACGCTGGCGCTGATCGTCGGGCTGGTGGTCGCCAATGTCGTGCAACCCGGCGCGGGGATGAACATCGACCCGGCGACGCTCGATGGCGGGGCGGTCGCGCAATATGAAGCGAAGGCGCATGAGGCGACGCTGACCGGCTTCCTGCTCGAAATCATCCCGACGACCTTTGTTTCGGCACTGACCGAAGGGTCGATCCTGCAGGCGCTGTTCGTCGCGATCCTGTTCGGCCTCGCGCTCACCAAGGCAGGCGAGCCGGGGAAGCAGATACTGGGATTGCTGGAAAAGGTCTCGACCGTCTTTTTCGGCCTTGTCGGCATGCTGATGCGCTTTGCGCCGTTCGGCGCGTTCGGCGCGATGGCCTTCACCATCGGCAAATATGGCGTGGAATCGCTCGCCAATCTCGGCGTTCTGATCGCAACCTTTTACCTGACCTCGCTCTTCTTTGTGATCGTCATCCTCGGTTCGGTTGCGCGGCTGTGCGGCTTCTCGATCTTCCGGCTGATCGCCTATCTGAAGGCCGAGCTGCTGCTCGTGCTCGGGACGTCGTCATCGGAAGCCGCGCTGCCGAGCCTGATCGACAAGCTCGAGAAAGCAGGCTGCGCCAAACCCGTCGTCGGGCTGGTAGTGCCGACGGGCTACAGCTTCAATCTCGACGGCACCAACATCTATATGACGCTCGCAGCGCTGTTCATCGCGCAGGCGGTCGGCGTCGAACTCAGCCTCGGCGACCAGATCGCGCTGCTGCTGGTCGCGATGGTGAGTTCGAAGGGGGCGGCGGGCGTAACCGGTGCGGGCTTCATCACGCTCGCTGCGACGCTGTCGATCGTGCCCTCGGTGCCCGTCGCGGGGCTCGCGCTGATCCTCGGCATCGACCGCTTCATGAGCGAGTGCCGTGCACTGACCAATTTCATCGGCAACGCGCTGGCGGCGATCGTCGTCGCGGGCTGGGAGAATGCGCTCGACCGCGACCAATTGGCGCGCGCGCTCGCCGGCGAGCCGGCCGGGCTCGCGGCGCCGCCGGTCGAGACCGACACCGATTGACGCCGAGAGGGCGCAAAGCTCGCGGCGGGACACCAGATATTCAACGACAAAAAAATTGGGGAGAATGACAATGAGGCGCACAGTTGGAACAATGCTCCTTGCGAGCACGGCGATCTGCCTTCTCGCAACTTCGCCCGCGCAGGCGCAGACCGGCGGCGAGACGGCTTCGGCGGACAGCGACGAGCCGCAGGCCGACGGCCCGACTGCTCCCGAAATCGTCGTGGTCGGCACGCGCATCGAGGGTGCGCGCGTCACCGAGGCGCTTCCGGTCGTCGTGGTGGGTCAGGACAAGCTCGACGCGATCGGCGCGGTCAGCGGCGACGAACTGATCCGCAACATTCCCCAGATGGGCGATGTCAGCTTCAACCCCGGCAACAATGCGCAGACCAGCAACGCGGCGCGCGGCGACGTCGGATCGGTCAATTTGCGCTCGCTCGGCGTCGGCAACACGCTGGTGCTCTTGAACGGCCGCCGCATCGTCACCCATCCGGCGAGCCAAGGGCTGTCGGACACTGGCACGGTGCCGGTGCTGAGCTATAATTCGAACGCGATCCCGACGACGGGGCTCGAGCGGCTCGAAGTTTTGCTCGACGGCGCCGCGGCGCTCTATGGGTCGGACGCGGTTGCGGGCGTCGTCAATACGGTCCTCAAGGATGACTACGACGGCCTGAGGCTGCAGGCGCAGTATGGCGGGGCAGAGGGGACGCATCTGCGCGAGTTCCAAGGCAATATTCTTGCCGGCAAGAGCTTCGACCGCGGCAATATTACCGTGTCGCTCGAATATACCGACCGCTCGGCCCTGCGCGCGGAGGATCAGGATTTTACCGCTTCGGCGGACCTGCGCCCGCTATTCGCCGATTACCCCGACTTCGCCGGATCGACGACTCCAGACGCGCGCGCGACGCGCGGCGCCTGGCCCGCGCTGGCGGTGCCGGTCACCGGCGGCCGCCCCCGCCGCGGAACCACGAACCTGACCACCGCGGCGGGTGCTTTCACGGTGCGCCCGACGCGCCTTGGCGGATGCACGCAGGCGCTCACGGCCGACCTCTGCCTGGTGAATACCGCGCTCGCGACCACGGGCGCCTTCCGCGACCTGCGCTATGACACAGCGGTCGGCACCACGGTGATGCCGAGCGTGAAGCGCTATAACGCCTTCGCCAATGGTCATTACGACCTCACCGACGACCTGACGCTGTTCGGCGAGTTCGGCTATTACAAATCGAGCACGATCCGCATCCAGCCGCCGGTGATCAACCTCAACCAGATCTGGATTCCGGCGAGCAACTATTACAACCCCTTTGGCGCGACGACGATCAACGGCCAGCCCAATCCCAACCGGATTCCGGGTCTCGTCAATGTGCCTGCCGCGGGGCTACCGGTGCTGCTCACCACTTATCGCTTCGTCGACACCGGGCCGCAGACGGTGAAAGTGACTGGCGAGCAGCTGCGCGGCCTGATCGGCGTGCGCGGCGAGACCGCGGGCTTCAAATGGGACAGCGCCTTCGTCTATTCCGAAGCCTCGGCCGTCGACAGCAGCCTCGCCGTGCGCAGCTCGGCGCTCCAGCAGAGCCTCGCGCTCTCCACCCCCGACGCCTATAATCCGTTCAACGGCGGCTGCATCAACAGCCTGAGCTCGGGCGACTGCACCCCGAGCTCGCAGGCCGCGCTTGATGCGATCACCTTCCAACTCCGGCGCGCTTCGAAAACGACGCTGACGATGGGCGACTTCCGCGCGTCGCGCCCCGACCTGCTCACGCTGCCCGGCGGCGAGGTCGGCGTTGCCTTCGGAGCCGAGGTGCGGCGCGAGACGCAGCGCGACAATCGCGATTCGGCGGTCGACGGGTCAAGCCCGTTCGTCGATGCGGTCAGCGGTGCGACGACGATCAGTGACGCCGCCGCGGTCAGCGACAATCCCGACACCTATGGCAAGCGTACAGTCGCCGCCGCTTATGTGGAACTTGCGGTGCCGTTGGTGTCCGAGGATATGAATATCCCGCTCGTTCGCCGGTTCGACGTGCAGCTGGCGGGGCGTTACGAGCATTACAGCGATTTCGGCAGCGTCGCGCGGCCGAAGGTCGCGGCGGCATGGGACGTTTTCGACGGTCTCCGCTTCCGCGGTTCCTATTCGCAGGGCTTCCGCGCGCCGAACCTCGAACAGGTGAATGCGGTCGAATATGCGCGTCTCGCGACCAGCCAGGATTTCCTGCGCTGCGAGGTTGACCTGCGCGCGGGGCGGATCGCCAACTTCAATGCCTGCGGCAACAATGTCGGCTATTCGCGCCGTGTGTCGGGCAATCCCGACCTGAAGCCCGAAAAGAGCACCAACTACAACCTCGGCGCCGTCTTTGAGCCAAGCTTCCTGTCCGACGATCTGGGTCGCATCACCTTCACCGTCGACTATTGGTCGATCCGGCAGAAAGGCATCGTCGGCATCCTCGGCAACGACACGGCGATCGCGCTCGACTATCTGCTGCGCTTGCAGGGATCGTCAAACCCCAACGTCATTCGCGACGCCGCCAATGCCGACGACGTCACCGCCTTCGCCGGGACAGGCATCGCGCCCGTCGGCCGTATCACCACGGTGCGCGACCAGTTCATCAACCTGCAGCCGCAGACGGTGCGTGGGCTCGACTTCGGGTTTTACTGGCAGTCGCCCAAGACCGGCATCGGCAAGTTCGATTTTTCGGTGAACGCGACCCGCTTGCTCAAATTCTCGCGCCCGCCGGGCGACACGGTCGACGCACTGGTCGAGGCGCGCGCGAACGGTGACATCAACGCGGCAACGCCGCTGCCCGAAACACAGAATTTGATCGAGGCCAATGGGCGGCCGAAATGGCGCGGGACGGCGTCGCTGACCTGGTCGATCGGGCAGTTTCAGGTTGGTGCTTTCGCGCGCTACACCGGCGCGGTCGATGAACTTTCGTTCGTCGATGTCGACGGCGATCCGTGGCGGATCAAATCGCAGATCACCGCCAATCTTTATGCCCAGATCCGCATTCGCGATCGCAAGGGCATCGGGGGCGACATGCGCTGGCGCGTCGGCGTGCGCAACATCGCCGACAAGAAACCGCCGCTGTCGTCCGAAGGCTATCTGGGGTCGCTCTACAGCCCCTATGGCCGCTATTGGTACACCTCGGTCACGACGGAGTTTTGAGATGAAATACGGGCACGGCATCTGGTTCTTGATCGGCTCTGCCGCGCTCGCCCTCGCGCCGGCGGCATCGGCAAAGGAGAGCGCGCCCGCGCCGACCGCCGCCGGCGCGACCCCATCGGGGGCGCCCGCAAAGGCGGCGCCGAAGACGATCCTGTTCATCGGCAACAGCTTTACGCAGGGCGCGCATTCGGCGGCGCGAAACTGGCGCGCGGGATCGGTCACCGACCTGAACAACGCCGGTTATGGCGGCGTGCCCGCGTTGTTCAAACTCTTCGCCGAGCAGGCAGGTCTTGCCTATGACGTGAGCCTCGAAACGCAGGGCGGCAAGTCGCTGGGCTTTCATTATGACGAGCGACGCCAGCTCTTCGACCGGTCGTGGGATATCGTGGTGTTGCAGGAATTCAGCACGCTCGACCGCGAAAAGCCCGGCGATCCCGGCCAGTATATGCGCAATGTCGACCGGCTCGCCGCGCTGTTCAGGGCGCGCAACCCCGCGGTCGACATCCGCCTCGCGGCGACATGGACGCGCGCTGATCAGACGTACAAATCCGGGGGGCATTGGTACGGAAAGCCGATAACGGCGATGGCCGATGACCTCCGCGCCGCGGCCGACCGCGCACGAGCCGCCAATCCGTCCGTGGCGGGCATCGTGCCGGTCGGCCAGGCCTGGAGCCGGGCGATGACCGCAGGTGTTGCCGACCCCAATCCTTATGACGGGATCGGCTACGGCCAGCTCGATCTATGGGCGTACGACCATTATCATGCGAGCGTCGCGGGATATTATCTGTCGGCGCTCGTGACCTTTGGCGCGATCACCGGCATCGACCCGACCACGCTCGGCGCCAAGGAAAAGGGCGCCGACGAGCTGGGACTTTCGGACACGCAGGCGGCGTCGTTGCAGGCCGTGGCGCGCGACGCGCTGAAACAGGGCTGAGCGCTCAGGGGACGACGAAAGTCACGGCCTGTCCAGCAACGACTCGATGCTCGGGAGTGGCGAGTTCGATCAAGATCTTGTGCGGGCCGGGCGGCAGACCGACCACGACCACGGTCTCATTTTCGCCGGCATCGGCCCAGCGCCAGGGCAGATCGTCGACGCTGACATGCAGATGGCCCGCGCGCGGCGACACATCGGCAGCGCCCGCGCCGAAGATCGGCAGGATGCGGAAATGCTTGGTGCGATAGGGGATGATGACCGCGCCGCGCGCGAGCGGGCCGGCGAGCGGCGGATCGACGAACAATTCGGGCGCGGGCTCGTTCGCGACCGGCAGGAAGGGCGTCGCCTTTTCCTCGACGTGACCGGGATGGGCCGACGCCGCGGGCGCCAGTCCGAGCGCCAGAACGGCGGCGAGTGCAACACGGATCATGGCGCAATGTCACTGGCCGGATCGCCGGAAAATGTCGCGCGGATTTCCGCGGCGGTTTGTCCGGGCGCCTGCAGATGCGGGTAATGACCGACGCCGGGCAGCAGCGTGAGCCGCGCCTTGATCCGGCCGGCGAATTCGGCGCCCATATCCTTGTCGATATAGATGTCGCGCGCGCCCCACACGATCCTGACCGGGGTTTTAAGCCGCGCGATATTGGCTTCGAGAGTATCCTGATCGCGCGTGAACTGCGCATAATAAGCGGCGAAGGCATCGGCGGTGGTGATCGCGCCGTGCGTCCAGCCCGCGGCCATGTCGGCCTTGAAGGCGGGGGCGATTTCGAATTGCTCTTCGGGCGTCAGCCCGCGGCGCATTGCATTTTCGAGGATTTCGTCGCGCCCCGCGTTGAACTGTGCGCGGACCTCGGCATTCGTCGCGGGTGCTTTCAACGCCCGCAGCCGTTCCTGCATATAGTGCGGACGGTCGAACGGGGCGAAGTCGCCGACGATGATCGTGCGCGCAATGCCGGGGTCGTCGAGCGCGGCGAGCAGCGCCGGCAGCGCGCCGATGTCGGTCGCATAAATGGTGAGCCGCGACCGGTCGATCCCGGCCTTGTCGATATAGGCCTTCAGCACATCGGCATAATCGCGCGGCGAATATGCAAATGCGTCGGTGGCGGGCCGCGACGACTGGCCGAAGCCCGGCCAGTCGAACGCATGGACTTCATAGTCGTCCGCCAGCGCGGCCGAGACGTCCTGCCAGGCGTAGAGCGTCTCGGGGAAACCGTGGAGCAGGAGGACGACGCCTTTGGGCGCGTCGGGGCGCACGACCATGTGCCGCAACGTGATGTGGCGGTCGAGCGTGACATAGCCGATGTCGGCATCCTTCGCCGAAGCAGGTGTGGGGATGGCGCCGATTGCGAGCGCCGCGGCGGCGAGGCTGGGGAGCAATTTGGTCATCGGTCGTTCTCCGATTGGCATTCGAGTCGTTCGGTGTCATCGGCGGCGGCGTAGCGACCGCCGCCGATGGCGCGGATCTTTTTCAAGCGGCCAGATAACGGGCGGCAGGGGTGCTGGTGGACAGTTCGCCCGCCATCGACTGCCGGGCCGCCTCGAAGGCGCTCCAGCGGCTTTCGTCGTGAAGACCCGGAATGGTTACAGCCTCGCCGCGGGAAAGTGCGGTGAGCGCAGCGTCGACCATGTCGTCGGCGCGCATCACGATCTCGCCGGGCAGATGCGCGACGGGGGTGCCGGCGATGTCCCAGAAATCGGTCGCCGTCGCGCCGGGCAGCACGGCCTGCACATGGACGCCGGTGCCGGCGAGCTCATGCTGGAGGTTCTGGCTGAACGCGAGGACGAAGGCCTTGGTCCCGCCATAGGCGCCGTTCAGCACTTCCGGCGCCACCGCGACGATCGAGGCGATGTTGACGATCGTGCCACGGCCGCGCGCCACGAAGGCGGGGACGGCGGCATAGCTGAGGCGCATCAACGCCTCGACATTGAGCGCGACCATCGCGCTCATCGTATCGACATCGGCGTCGAGCGCGCGGGCGGTCGATCCGATGCCGGCATTGTTGACCAGCAGGGTGATGCCGCGGTCGTTGGCGAGGCGGGCCTCGATCTGACGCAGGTCGTCGGTGTTGGCGAGGTCGGCCGCGACCGCCTCGACATTGCGGCCGGTGGCCTCGTGGATCGCCTTGGCGACCCCATCGAGCTTGGCGGCGCTGCGCGCGACCAGGATCAGATCATAGCCCTGACGGGCCAGGCGATCGGCATAGATGGCGCCAATACCGCTCGACGCGCCGGTAATGAGGGCCGTGCCCTTTGCTTCGTTCATCGCTCTTCCTTTCGAATTCAAGGTGGACGCCGGTCGGCCATCGGGGCCGGGGCGGATGAGAGGAATTTAGTCGAGCGGGTGTTCGCGGGTAGCCGGACAAAGCGAGAGCAAGCCTCTCAACCGCGGCAAGCCGGTATCAGGGGCAGTTGAAGCCCGTGCAGGCGGCGCGCAGGCGCGGCGCGGCCCAGTCGATAAAGGCGCGCACCTTCAGTGGCAGCAGTCCCTGACGCGGATAGACGATGTGCACGGGGCGCGGTTCGCTGTCGCCGTCGGGAAGGACGCGGACCAGCGCGCCCGACTGGATCTGGCCCGACAGCTGATAATCGAACAGGCGCGCGATCCCGACGCCGGCCAGCGCGGCTGCCAGCGTGCCCGCCGCGCTGTTGACCGCGATCCGCGTCCGCGGCGCGCACAGCGTCGGCTCGCCGTCGACGGCGAAGCTCCAGAACAGGGGCGGCGGGCCGAACAATATGCCGTCATGCTCCAACAGGTCGCGCGGGCTTTCGGGCGTGCCGCGTCGTTCGAGATAGGCGGGGCTGGCGCAGGTGATCAGGCGAAATTCGCCGGCCTTCGCAGCGACCAGCGCGCTGTCGGCAAGCTGGCCAAGGCGGATCGCGACATCGACCTGTTCGTCGACCAGATGGACGAGCCGGTCGGACGCGACAAGGTTCAGCGTGACTTCGGGATATTCCTCCATGAAGGACAGCGCGACCGGCATCACATGGCGCGCGCCGAATTCGACCGGCATGGTGACTGTCAATTCGCCGCGCGGGGTCTGATATTCGCCCGACGCGCGCCGCTCGGCCTCGTCGAGGTCGGCGATGATCCGCCGGGCGGCCTCGACATAGTCGCGTCCCGCGTCGGTCAGCTGGATGTTGCGGCTGGTGCGGACCAGCAGGTTGGTGCCGAGGAAACGTTCGAGTTCGGCGACCTTGCGGCTGACGCTGGGCAGCGGCGCGCCGAGCTTGCGGCTGCCCGCCGACAGGCTGCCGGCGTCGACGACGGCAAGAATGACGCGCATGGCATCGAGACGATCCATTGGCCCCTCCGTTTCTCATCGGCGTTTTAGCCCATTCGGCCGAGGCGCAACAGGGACGTTGCCGGACGACCCACCGTAGCGCCGCGCGAAACCGCAATTTTCGTTCAGACGCAAGAAAGCCACGGTCTGTCATAGGCGGGGCAGGGGGCGATTGACGGCCCGAAGACCAGCCCACAAGCGCATATGACAGAGTTCTGACATGCCCGGGGGGGCGGCGGGCCGACGACTCAATCGTTAATCAAGGCACCGCTCAGGGATGAAATTTTTTCAACGCTTCGCTTCGACAGCGAACGATATCGCCATCGATCTCGGCACCGTGAACACCGTCATCTATGTTCGCGGCAAGGGGATCGTCCTCAATGAACCCTCGGTCATCGCGCTCGAAACGCAGAACGGCGTCCGCCGCGTCAAGGTGGTCGGCGACGAGGCGAAGCTGATGATGGGCAAGACGCCCGCCAACATCCAGGCGCTGCGCCCGCTGCGCGACGGGGTGATCGCCGACATCGACATCGCCGAACAGATGCTGAAGCATTTCATCGACAAGGCGCTGGGCGGGGCGAGCCGTTTCCGATCGCGCAGCAATGTCGTCGTGTGCATCCCGTCGAGTTCAACCCCGGTCGAGCGCCGCGCGATCCGCGACGCCGCGACCAATGCGGGCGCAGTCAACGTCCAGCTGATCGAGGAGCCGCTGGCGGCGGCGATCGGCGCCGGGCTGCCGGTCACCGAACCGCGCGGCGCGATGGTCGTCGATATCGGCGGCGGCACGACCGAGGTCGCTGTCCTGTCGCTCAGCGGCATCGCCTACAGCAATTCGGTGCGCATCGGCGGCGACAAGATGGACGAGATGATCAGCAGCTACATCCGCCGCAAACATAATATGATGATCGGCGAAATGACGTCGGAGCGGGTGAAGCTGACGATCGGCACGGCAGTACCGCCCGAAGGCGACGGAATGATCATGGCGGTCAAGGGCCGCGACCTCGTCAATGGTCGCCCATCCGAAGTGCAGGTGTCCGAGGCCGAGATCGCCGAGGCGCTGGCCGAACCGGTGGGCACGATCGTCAGCGCAGTGATGGCGGCGCTCGAGCACACGCCCCCCGAACTGTCGGCCGACATCATCGACGAGGGCATCACGCTGACCGGCGGCGGCGCGCTGCTGCGGCGGATCGACGAAGCGATCGCCAAGCGCACCGGGCTCAATGTGACGATCGCCGACAATCCGCTGATCTGCGTCGCGATGGGCGCGGGGCAGGCGTTCGAGGACCGCGCCTATCAGGGCGCCTTGATGGCGGCATAAGCCGTCCGCCGAACCTCCGCACAGTTTCAAGGCCGATCAGCACAGATGCCGGCGTCCCATGTGGCGCCGCGCGCCCTATCATGCGCGCCGGACAATCAGGCGAGGATGAAGCGATGCGCAAACTGGTCAAGGCACCCCTATTGCTGGCGGCAGCGATGAGCGCGAGCGGCACGGCGGCGGAAACGCCGGCGGAAAAACCGGCGGTCGCGGCGACGAAGGCCGGGACGGTGCAGGGCGTGTCGGCGAACGGCGTCGATCGCTTCTTGGGCATTCCCTATGGTGCAGATACCGGCGGCGCGAACCGTTTTCTCCCACCCAGGCCCGCACCGACGTGGAAGGGCGTGCGCGATGCGACGCGGCCGGGCCTGCGCTGTCCGCAGCCGCCGCTGCCGTCGAACCCGCTGATCCGTTTTTCGGACCTGCCGGTGGGCGAGGATTGTCTGGTGCTCAACGTCTGGGCACCCGCGAAGCGGACGCGGGGTGAGAAGCTGCCGGTGATGGTCTGGCTTCACGGCGGCGGCTATGGCTTCGGCAGCAGCTACGACCCCGCCTATGACGGCGCCAATCTGGCGAAGGGCCAGCGCGTTATCGTTGTGTCGATCAACCACCGGCTCAATGGCTTCGGCTATCTGAACCTCGGGCCCGAGGCGGGCGCCGATTATGCGGCGTCGGGGCTGAACGGCCAGCTCGATATCGTCGAAGCGTTGAAATGGGTGCGCGCCAATATCGGTGCCTTCGGCGGCGACGCCGGCAACGTCACCCTGTTCGGCCAGTCGGGCGGCGGCGGCAAAATCTCGGCACTGCTCGCGATGCCCGCGGGCAAGGGGCTGTTCCAAAAGGCGATCATCCAGAGCGGGTCGGACCCGCGCGTGCGCACGCCCGAGGAGAGCCTGGCGGCGCGCGCGGCGGTGCTGAAGAACTGTCTCTTATACACATCTGACGCTGCCGACGAAGCTAGAAGTGT
>CAUUIU010000068.1:0-11749 GCA_963545025.1 uncultured Sphingopyxis sp.
GAAGGCTTCCAGCGCGCCGAATATCTGCTTGATCACGGGATGATCGATATGGTCGTGCATCGCAAGGAACTGCCCGAAACGCTGGGCCGGCTGATCGGCTATCTGGCGCCCGAGAAGGCGGCCTGAACCGACCCATCCCGCCATGGCCGACCACGCCCGCTCCCATGACCCTGCGGTGCAGGCCCAGCTCAATCGCCTCGCCGCACTGTCGCCGGGGCGCGATATCCTCGGTCTCGAACGCATCGCCGAACTCTGCGCGCGCCTCGGCAACCCGCAGAACCAGCTCCCGCGCACCTTCCACGTCGCGGGAACCAACGGCAAAGGATCAACTTGCGCCTATCTCCGCGCGATCCTCGAGGCGAGCGGACGCAAGGTTCACAGCTATACCAGCCCGCATCTCGTACGCTTCAACGAACGCATCCGCCTCGCCGGAACGCTGATCGACGACGCGCTGCTTGCCGCCTTGCTCGAAGAAGTGCTCGACGAAGCCGCCGACCTTCAGGCGAGCTTCTTCGAAGTCACCACCGCCGCTGCCTTCCTCGCCTTCGCCCGAATTCCCGCCGATGATTGTATCATCGAAGTGGGCCTCGGGGGGCGTCTTGACGCCACAAATATCATCCCCGCGCCCGCGGTTTGCGGCATCGCTTCGCTCGGCATCGACCATGAAGCCTTCCTGCTCGCCCCCGAGGCCGGCACGCCCGACGATCCTGCCGTCCGCATCGCCTGGGAAAAAGCCGGTATTATCAAGCCCGGCGCGGCGGTCGCGACGCTCGCCTATCCGCCCGCGTTGACCGCTGCGATCGCGGAGCGCGCGGCCAGCAACGGCACCGCTTTGTTTTCCGAAGGCAAGGACTGGTCGGTTGCGCCCGACGGCGACGGCTTCCACTGGTCGTCCGGGCAAGGTTCGATCGCATCAACGCTTCACACCCGAATGGCCGGCGCGCACCAGATGCGAAACGCCGGGCTCGCCATCGCAATGCTCCGGCTGGCGCCTGCTCCGCATCCAACCGAAGACGATATCGCCCGCGGCGTCGCCAGCGCCTTCTGGCCGGGGCGGATGCAGCGGCTCAGCCCCGGACCGCTCGCCGACCTGTTGCCCGCATCCGCCGCGCTCTGGCTCGACGGCGGCCATAATCCCGACGCCGGCGCAGCTCTGGCGCGCGCGCTCGAAGGATATGCACCGCTGCACATCGTTTGCGGCCTGCTCGCCAACAAGGACGCCATCGGTTTCCTGCGCCCCTTCGCAAACCGCATCGCTTCGTTCCAGGCGGTGCCGATCCCCGGCCATGAGCATCATGATCCCAAAGATCTGTGCCATTGGGTACAGACCGATCTTGGCATCATCGACGCCCAGCCGTGCGGCGACGTGACCGGCGCGCTGCGTTTCATCGCCGAACACCGCCCGCCCGCCGATGGGCTGATCTGCGGCTCGCTCTACCTTGCGGGGGTCGTGCTCGATCTCAACGGCGAGCAGCCGGTTTAACGCTAGCCCAACTCGGCCAGCGTCCGTTTCGCCCACTCGTACATTTGCGCGTCGGCCTTCAGCGTCACCGCTGGCGTATGTTTGGCCCGCATCTCGACCTCTTTCAGCACCTTCCGCGCGCCGGCCTTGTCGCCCTTGGCAATCAGGATCGCTGCGATCCGGCACCGCACCTCGTCGCCCGGCACGCGGGCAACGATCGTCCGGTAGATTGCCAGCGCCTCGTCCGAACGCCCGTCGATTTCCGCGACCTTGGCGCGCAGCACGTCGCGGCGGTCGCGCTCGGACTGCGAACCTGTCTCGGGCAGCGCGTCGAGCGCCCTGATCGCGTCGCCCGCATGACCCGCCTCATAGGCCGCCTCGGCGACACGCATGCCGATGGCTCGGTCGGCATGCGGCGACATTCGCTCGGCGGTGCGGAACTGCTGCAATGCCTCGCCATATCGCCCGCGCGCCATCAGTGCGTCGCCATATTCCAGCCGGTTCGCGATCGTGTCGCTGAACTCGACCAGCCCCTTCGCGTCGCGCACGCGCCGTTCGGGGTCGATGCTGTCGGCGATATTCGCGCGCACCTGCCGCACCCGCCGGTCGCGCGACAAGGTCGGCATGATCTCGACGATGAAATAGGCGAGAATGCCGATCAGCGGCAGAAAGGCGATCGCCATGACCCACGCCGTGTTGCGTCCGTTGCGGAACACATGGACGACGCAGGCGACCTGCAAGGCGATGGTCAGGAGGAACCAGTGCATCGCTCAGCCTGCGGGCTTGGGCTGCACATCCTCACCGGCGTCCGCCTTGCCTGCCGTGCCCACCGACAGGTCGACCAGCCCTTTGCGCATCATGATCCAGAACAGCAAGATGCCCGGCAGCGCGGCAACGACGGTGAAAAGATAAAAGTTCACGTTTCCGAACTTCTCCATCATCGTCCCCGCGGTTGTCCCGGTCAGGAAACGGCCGACGATACTCGCTGCCGAACTGATCAACGCATAATGCGCCGCGGTGAAACGCAGGTCGCACAGGGCCGAGAAATAGGCGACTACAACGACACCGCCGATACCACTGGCAAAATTTTCAAAGCCGATCGCGCTCGCGAGGATCCAATTACTGTGGCCAGATGCTGCGAGCACCGCAAAGCTGAAATTGCTGACCGCCATCAATATCAGGCTCAGAAGAACCGATTTTTTCATGCCGAGCCGCGCATAGAGGATGCCCCCGACAAAGATGCCGATCAGATAGGCCCAGAAGCCGATCCCGACGTCATAAATGGCGATCTCGTCATTGCTGAACCCCAGATCGTCGAGCAGCAGGCGCAGCGTCAGCTGGCTCAAAGTATCGCCGATCTTGTGGAGCAAAATGAACAACAGCACCAACCACGCGCCGTGGCGGCTGAAAAATTCTGTGAAGGGGCCGACAATCCCCGCGACGATTCCGGGGCGTCCTTCGCGCGTCAGGGCCTCGCGATGCCGCTGCGGTTCGCCGACCCAGAAAGCCGCGATCACCGCGGGCAGGGCAAGCAGTGCACACGCCAGATAAGCGGCTTCCCACCCCTGACGAGCCGCCATGTAAAGCGCGAGCGCGCCGGCACCCGCCGAGCCGATACGCCAGCCATATTGCGACATGCCCGACCCGACGCCGAGTTGCTCGGGTTTCAATATTTCGATGCGATAGGCGTCGATCACCACATCGAAGGTCGCACCGGCAAAGCCCACGAGCACCGCCGCGATCGCCATTTCGAACAGCGCGGCGAGCGATCCTTCGCGGCCGAGGCCCAGCCATTGCATCAACTGCCCTACGGGCGACTGGCCCACATGCTGCGGATCGACGAGCGCAAGGTTTGCGACCGCCAGCATCACCATCGCCGAAGTCAGGATCATCCAGGTCACGCGCTGACCGAAAGTTCCGGCGCCGGGCAGGCGAACCGCATCAACGACCCATGCCCACAGCGGCTTGAAATTATAGACGAGGAACGCCAGCGAAAAGGCGGTGATCGACGACTTTTCGAATCCGTCCTGCGACAGGCGCGTGGTCAGAGTCGCGCCGATCATTGCATAAGGAAAACCCGATGAAATGCCGAGAAGCAGTGCCGCTAGCGGCGCGCGTTCCAGATAGGGCCGGATGCTGTGCGACCAGCTCTGCGGTGGCGGCGTCGAAATATCTTGCTGCAAGGCCTACTACTCCCCGATGCGGCCGATGACCCGCCGCATGCCCGTCGCCAAGGCCTAAAGGCTTGGTCCCAAATTGGAAGCGGTGATTTATCGGCTGGTCGCGCTCACGCGGCTTCGGGGCGCCAAAAGGTCGTGAGGCCGCTTACCTTGCGCGGCGCCTCATTCTTGCAGACCATCGTTTCGAGCGCTTTCAGCGCCGACACAAGCGCCGACGGAGTGTGAGGCTTGCCGAGGCACGCCACCGCGATCTCGCTGGCATCGGCGGGGCATTGCCCCGTGACCAGCAGCACCGCAATCCCGCGGTCACGGGCCAGCCGCGCGACCTCGCGCCCCGTCATATGGCCCGCCAGACCCAGGTCGAGCACCAGCGCGTCGATCTGTTCCGACGCGATATAGCCGACCGCGGCCTCGCCCGAATCGACGGTCGCGACGATCTCATACCCGCTGTGTTTCAGCGTGTGCTCATTGTCGAACGCCGTCAGCGGATCATCCTCGATGACCAGCAGGCGCTTGATGCACAAGGGGCGGGACGCGAAGAGCATAAGGACTCCCTTTAACGTCGCCATGACTCGCTCCGGCCTTTCGTGCAATATCGCTTCTGCTTGCCATCGACGAAGCGCCACTTTTCCGGCTATGAGCGTGATCACAACGCAACACTATTTTCCCGTAAAACGACAAGAAAGCTTCATCTGTTCCGATGACGACCCGCCGTCCACCCCGCTCGACGCCTCGCCCCACCGCAGACCGCGACGCCCCGAAAGGCCGCCGCGCCGCGCGCGTGGCCGCTCCACCGCGCAAGGCGCCCGCTCCGGAGGCCGAGCATGAGGACGGGCCGCAGCGCATCGCCAAGCTGCTCGCCCGCGCCGGCGTCGGCTCGCGCCGCGACATCGAACGGATGATCGAGGAAGGCCGCATCGCACTGAATGGCGAGGTCGTCGTTCAGCCCGCGCCGCTTCTGTCTTCGATCGAAGGCCTGACCGTCGACGGCAATCCCGTCGCCAAGCCCGTTTCGACGCGCCTCTACCGCTTTCACAAGCCCGCAGGCTGCATCACCGCGGCGCGCGATCCCAAGGGCCGCAAGACGATCTACGACCTTCTGCCCAAGGGCCTGCCGCGCCTGATGCCCGTCGGCCGCCTCGACTATAATACCGAGGGGCTGCTTCTCCTCACCAACGACGGCGAGTTCAAGCGTCAGCTCGAACTTCCTGCGAGCGGCGTTGAACGCACCTACCGCGCCCGCGCCTTCGGCGACATCAGCCAGGCACAGCTCGAAGAGCTCGTCCTCGGCATCGAGATCGACGGTGTCCGCTATGGCAAGATCGACGCCAACCTCGAACGCCGCACGGGCCGCAACCAGTGGGTCGAAATGACGCTGACCGAGGGCAAGAACCGCGAAGTCCGCAAGGTGCTCGAACATTTCGGGCTGCAGGTCAGCCGCCTCATTCGCACCCGCTACGGCCAGTTCACGCTGCAAGACCTCGACATGGGTGCGGTCGAGGTCGTGCCGCGCGACGAATTGTTCCAGTTCCGGCGGCGGATGAAATAGCATGCGCGTGATTTCAGGCGAATGGCGCGGCCGCAAGCTGATCGCGCCCAAAAACGACGCCACCCGCCCGACCGCTGATCGCACGCGCGAGACGCTCTTCTCGATGCTCGCAAGCCGCCTCGGCAGCTTCGAAGGGCTCCACGTCGCCGACCTATTTGCGGGTTCGGGCGCGCTGGGTATCGAGGCATTGTCGCGCGGCGCCGAACAATGCCTGTTCGCCGAACAGGACCGCGACGCGCTCGACGCTTTGCGCAAGAATCTCGGCTCGCTGGGCGCCACGCCGCGCGCCGATATCCGCGCCGGCTCGGTCCTCGGCCTCGGCCCCGCCAAGCGCACCTACGACCTGCTGCTCATCGACGCCCCCTACGACACCGGCGCGGGCAGCGTCGCGCTCGACAAGCTCAATCGTCTCGGCTGGATCGGACCCGACAGCTGGGTGTCGATCGAAACGGCACATAGCGAGAGCATCGACGTCGCCGGCTTCGAGATCGACACCGAACGCAAGGTGGGCAAGGCGAAGGTCACTTTGCTCAGGCCGGCGGCCGGGCTTTGACCGCAAGAAGCGGGATGCCCCGCTGGCCTCTTCGCCGCTAGGCCCGCGCCATGACCCCGCCGATCAATCTGCGCATGGGCGCTGCCGAGTGGGGCATTCTCGTCCTGCTCTCGGTTCTGTGGGGCGGTTCCTTTTTCTTTCTCGAGATCGCGCTCGACGAGGTGCCGCCGTTCACGCTCGTCCTCGCCCGTCTCGGCCTGTCGGCGCTGCTCATGCTCGCCTTCATGGCATTCACCCGCCGCGCAATGCCGCGCCGCCCCGGCCTCTGGCCCGCGCTCTTCCTCCTCGCCTTGCTCAACACCGCGCTTCCCTTCTCGCTCTTCGCCTATGCGCAGACCGAAATCACGAGCGGCCTCGCCTCGATCCTCAACGCCACCACCCCGCTCTGGGGCGTGATCGTCGCGCATCTGTTCACGCCTGATGAAAAGGCGACGCCGGGCAAGCTCGTCGGCGTCGCGGCGGGCATTGCCGGCGTCGCGGTGATGATCGGCGGCGGCGCGATCTCCGGGTCGGGCGCCAGCCTCCCGGCGCAGATCGCCTGTCTCGGCGCGACCTTCTGCTATGCGCTTGCGGGGGTCTATGGCCGCCGCTTCCGTGCTTGGGGAATTGGCCCGTTCGAGGTCGCGACCGGACAGCTCGTCGCGGGCGCCATCCTGATCTTGCCCGCCGCGCTACTGATCGACGCGCCCTGGCACCTCGCCCTGCCCGGGACGACCACGCTTCTTGCGATCGCCGGGCTCGCGCTGCTTTCGACGACGGTCGCCTATTTCCTCTATTTCAGCCTGATTGAGCGCGCCGGCGCGACCAACGCGCTACTCGTGACCCTGCTCATCCCGGTTACCGCGATCATGCTAGGGACATTGCTGCTCGGTGAGCAATTATTGCTCCGCCATTGGGCGGGCATGGCGTTGATCGCCGCCGGGCTCGTCGCGATCGACGGGCGGCTGTTCGAGCGGCTACGCGCCGCCTAGGCGCGCACGCGCCGGACCATCGCCAACCCAAGCCAGCTCACAACGCCGGCAAGCGCCAGATACAGTCCGACCACCGCAGTCCCGCCCCGCTCGGCCAGCGCCTGTGCGACGATCGGCGCCATCGCGCCGCCCAATATTCCGCCTGCATTGAACGCCACCGACGCCCCGGTATAACGCACCCGCACCGGGAACAGCGCGGTCAGCCAGCTTCCCAGCGGGCCATAAACCAGCCCCATCACGAACAGCGCCACGGCGAGCCCCAGGAAGATCAGAAACCAGCTCCCCGACGCGAGCGACGGCCCGAACAGGAATCCGACCAGCACCGTCGCGCCGCATCCCCAGCTCAGCACCCGCTGCGCGCTCGACGCATCGCTGGCGTAACCAGCGAGGATGATCCCGATGGCCATGAACAGGATCGCGCCGAGCTGGATCAACAGGAACTGCTCCTTCGGATATCCCAGCGCCGTCGTGCCATGCGCCAGCGCAAAACTGGTCGCGAGATAGAAGATCGCGAAACAGGCGACGACGGCAAAGGTCCCGGCCAGCGTTGCGACCAGATGATGGCGGAACAACTCGCCCAGCGGCACCGCGACCGGCGCCTCTTTTTCAAGCGCCGCGGCAAAATCAGGCGTCTCGCCGATCTTCAATCGCACCCACAGCCCCAGCCCGACGAGCAGCGCCGAAAACAGGAAGGGAATCCGCCACCCCCAACTCACGAAATCGGCGTCGCTGAGCCCCAGCCCGAGCAGCAGGAACAGCCCGTTTGCCGCGATGAAACCCACCGGCGCGCCCAGCTGCGGGAACATGCCAAAGCGCGATTTCCATCCCGGCGGCGCATTCTCGACCGCGAGCAAGGCCGCCCCGCCCCACTCGCCGCCCAGCCCGAACCCCTGACCGAACCGCAACAGGCACAGCAACAGCGGCGCGACCCACCCGACCATGGCATAGGTCGGCAGGAACGCGATCAGCAGCGTCGAGGCGCCCATCAGCATCAACGATGCCACCAGCGTCGACTTGCGCCCGATCCGGTCGCCATAATGACCGAACACGATCGCTCCGACGGGCCGCGCGAAAAAGGCCAGCCCGAAGGTCATGAAGCTGTACATCAGCTGCGCCGAATCCGAGCTTTCGGGAAAGAAGAGCGGCCCGAACACCAGCGCTGCGGCGGTGCCGTAAATATAGAAATCATAGAATTCGACCGCGGTGCCGACCAGGCTGGCGGTCAGGATGCGACGATGCTTGCGATAGGGTGCCAGATCCACGGCAACGCCCCTCCCCATTGGTGTGGCCGCCGCTTTGGACGCGTTGCCCCGCCCCGTGCAAGCCGGAAAGCGCGTTAGCACCCTGGTGGCGAAACGGCGGCGCACGCGCTACATCGACGACAGATGGACAATCCGAAATTCCAGTTTGGCATCATAGGCGCAGGCCGCGTTGCACAAGCGCTGGCGCTTGCGTTCGCGCGGCATTCGCTCGCGCCGCCGATGCTGTGGAGCCGAGCCGACGACCGGACAAGCGCTGCCGCAGAACGGGTCGGAGCCGTCGCCGCGCCGGACATCGATGGTTTGGCGGCCCGATGCGATATCGTCGCCATCGCCGTGTCCGACGACGCACTCGTACAGGTTGTCGCCGGCCTGACGCCGCCACTTTCGCAAAACGGCAACGCTTTCGTCTTTCACGTCAGCGGGCGCGGCGGCGCCGCAACCCTCGACCCCCTGCGCGCTACGGGCGCCCCGACCGCGGCGATCCATCCCGCGATGACCTTCACCGGCGATCCGCAAGGCGAAGTCCAGCGCATGATCGGGGCGCACTTCGCAATCACCGGCTCGACGCCCGATGCGACCGCACAGGCGAAACGCCTCGTCACCCTGCTCGGCGGGATTGCCGTCGAAGTCGCCGAGGACAAGCGCCCGCTCTATCACGCCGCGCTCAGCCATGCGTCGAACCACCTCGTCACGCTGATTGCCGGCGCAGCGGGAGCGTTGAAGGACGCGGGGGTCGACAATCCTTCGGCGCTTCTCGCGCCGCTTGTCCGCGCGTCGCTTGATAACAGTCTCTTGCATGGCATTGCCGGATTGTCGGGCCCGCTTCTGCGCGGCGATGCGCAGACGATCGGTAATCACCTCGACACACTGGCGGCGCTCAGTCCCAACCTCCTCCCGGCCTATCGCGCGATGGCGCGCGCGACCCTCGACGAATTGAAACGCCGCGAAACCCTGTCCTCGCCCCGCCTCACCGCACTGGACAGCCTGCTCGCTGTTCCCTAATCGTTCGCGCGTGAATATGCCCCCCGCCTCGACGCCCGATCCGACCCGCCCTGACCCGTCGGACCCGCCCTATCTGCAGGGTCTCAACGCGCCGCAGCGGCAGGCGGTGCTGACGACCGACGGCCCCGTTCTGATGCTTGCAGGCGCGGGCACGGGCAAGACCGCGGCGCTGACTGCGCGCCTCGCGCATATCATCGCGACGCGCCGCGCCTGGCCCTCCGAAATCCTCGCGGTCACCTTCACCAACAAGGCCGCGCGCGAGATGCGCGAACGCATCGGCCGCATGATCGGCGACGCGGTCGAGGGCATGCCCTGGCTTGGCACCTTCCACAGTATCGCGGCGAAGATGCTCCGCCGCCACGCCGAACTCGTCGGCTTGCAGAGCAATTTCACCATCCTCGACACCGACGATCAGCTGCGCGTGCTCAAACAGCTGATCCAGGCCGAAGGGCTCGACGAGAAGCGCTGGCCTGCACGCCAACTCGCCGGGCTGATCGACAAATGGAAGAACCGCGGCCTTGTGCCAAGCGACCTGGATGCAGCGGACAAGGAATCCTACGCCGACGGCAAGGGGCAGCATTTCTATGCGCTCTATCAGGCGCGGCTGAAGACTTTGAACGCCTGCGATTTTGGCGACTTGCTGCTCCATATGCTGGTGATCCTCAAGACCCACCGCGACGTGCTGGAGCAGTATCAGGACCGCTTCAAATATATCCTCGTCGACGAATATCAGGACACCAACGCCAGCCAGTATCTGTGGCTCCGCCTGCTCGCGCAGCAGCGTAAGAATATCTGCTGCGTCGGCGACGACGACCAGTCGATCTATTCGTGGCGTGGCGCCGAGGTCGCGAACATCCTGCGCTTCGAAAAGGATTTCCCCGGCGCGACCGTCATCCGCCTCGAACAGAATTACCGCTCGACGCCACAGATCCTCGCCGCCGCCTCGGCACTGATCGCGCAGAACAGCGACCGTCTGGGCAAGACTTTATGGACCGAACTCGAACCGGGCGACAAGCTGCGCGTCGTCGGCGTGTGGGACGGCCCCGAGGAGGCGCGCCGGATCGGCGAAGAATTGGAAACGCTCCAGCATCGCCGCGTGTCGCTCGACCGCGCCGCGATCCTCGTTCGCGCCCAGTTTCAGACGCGCGAATTCGAAGACCGTTTCATCGCGATCGGCATGCCATACCGCATCGTCGGCGGCTTCCGCTTCTACGAACGCGCCGAAATCCGCGACGCGCTCGCCTATCTGCGCCTCGTTCAGTCGAGCGCCGACGATCTCGCCTTCGAACGCATCGTCAACGTGCCCAAGCGCGGTCTCGGCGACAAGGCGCTCGCGCGCATCCACCAGTTTGCTCGACACGAACGCGCCCCGCTCCTCCATGCCGCGTCGCGGATTACCGAGACCGACGAGCTCACGCCGCAGGCCCGCCGCCAGCTCGCGAACTTCATCGCGCAGATGCGCAGCTGGCAGGGCAAGGCAAATCAACTGTCGCATCCCGAGCTGACCCAGCTGATCCTCGATGAATCGGGTTATACCGCAATGCTTCAGGCCGACCGCAGCGTCGAAGCCGCGGGTCGCCTCGAAAACCTCTCCGAACTCGTGCGCGCGATGGAGGAATATGAATCGCTCGAGGCCTTCCTCGAACATGTCAGCCTCGTCATGGACCGCGACAACGACGACACGACCGAAACCGTCACCATCATGACGATCCATGCCGCCAAGGGTCTCGAATTCGATCATGTGTTCCTTGCGGGCTGGGAGGACGGCGTCTTCCCGTCACAGCGCTCAATGGATGAGGGCGGCACCCAGAGCCTCGAGGAGGAACGCCGCCTCGCCTATGTCGCGATCACCCGCGCCCGCCAGCGCGCGAGCATCTATCACGCCGCGAACCGCCGCATTTATGGCCAGTGGATGAGCAGCATTCCCAGCCGCTTCATCGCCGAAATTCCGCCCGAGCATGTCGACAGCGAAAACAGCTTCGGCGGCGGGCAAAGCCTGTGGCGCGCGAACTGGTCGGCGCAGGGCGATCCCTTCGCGCATGTCGCTGAACGCCAGCCAGCGCGTACGATGACGCGCGGCCCCGCGTGGCAACGCGCGCTCGCCTCGTCGTCGACCGTCACGCGCGCGCCTGCCCCTTCCGAACGCGGTCCAGCAGCATCGGTCGGCGCCAAAGCCCGCTCCGACCTTGCGATCGGGATGCGCGTGTTCCACGAAAAATTCGGCTATGGCCAGGTCGCCGACATCGACGGCAACAAGCTGGAGGTCGAGTTCGAACAGGCCGGCAGCAAGAGGGTGCTCGACAGCTTCGTCAAACTTGCCTGAGGCATATTGTCTACTCTTTCGATTATGATATGTCATAACATGCGACGTTCGAGTCGCATGTTGGGAGAGTCTTCATGAAAACAAAGCTCTTAGCGGGCGCGATGGCGCTCGCCCTGATCGGCTGCGCGGAAAAAAGCAGCGAATCCCATGGGTCGTCGCAAGGCAATTTCAGTGTCGAAAGCCCACGCGCCGACGCTGTGGAAGAGGTCGGCGCTCCGCAAGCCTACCCCATCGCTCCCCCCCAATCGCTGCCCGATGTCAACGTCAGCGCCGCGCCCGGCGTCGCGTTCCACTATGCCTATGCCTTTCGCCTCGAAGATAGCCGGATCGCAAAAGTGCAGGAGCAACACGCCGCGGCCTGCGAAGCTTTGGGCATCAACCGCTGCCGCATCTCCGGCATGGTCTATCGCCTGTCTCTTATACACATCTCCGAGCCCACGAGACACT
>CAUUIU010000069.1:0-11653 GCA_963545025.1 uncultured Sphingopyxis sp.
ATCGCTCAGTGTCTCGTGGGCTCGGAGATGTGTATAAGAGACAGCATCAGGGCAGTTGCGGCGGCGTTCGCGCTGGCTGCTGCCCGATGGCCGGACGATCGAGATTGCGGTGGACCGGATCGTTCCGCTCGATGGCGCCGCCTGCGTGGCATCGCGGATCGCAATCACGCCTGCGGGTTTCGCCGCGCAGATACAGCTCTGGCTGACCTATGGCGCCGAAACCGGAGGCAGGAGCGGGGGAGAAGCCGACGACCCGCGCATTTCGGGGGCGGTTGCTCCCGGCCTGGACGGCTTTGCCGGCCCAGGACGGCGACACGCCGCATGTTACGCGTTTTGGACAGGATGTCGTTACGCTCGCCTATCGCCAGCATGTCATCAGCCCCGCCGCCCGGGTCGCAGCGGTGCACGCGGGCCATGTGGTGCAGGCCGAATTGGGCGCCGGCGAAACCCTGTCCATCGACCGGGTGGTCGCGATGGCTTGCGCCCGCGGCCGCCCGGTCGACCTGAAGGACCTCCCCGAGCTGCCGGTATCGTTCGACACGATTGCTGAAGAACAGCGGCGGGCGGTCGAACGGCTGTGGGATAGCGCCGGCCTTGCCATCGACGGCGACGACCCGCTGACGGACGCGCTGCGGTTCGACCTGTTCCAGCTTCACCAGTCGGCCAGCCGCGACGCGAACCATAGCATCGCGGCCAAGGGGCTGTCGGGCGAGGGATATGAGGGTCATTATTTCTGGGACGCCGAAACCTTCATGCTGCCGGTTCTCGCGTTGCAGGCGCCCGAGCGGGCGAAGACGCTGCTCGCCTATCGCATCAGCAAGCTCGACCGCGCGCGCGCGCACGCAAAGGCGCTCGGCCACAAGTGCGGCGCGCTCTATCCGTGGAGGACGATCGCTGGCGACGAATGCTCGTCGCATTATCCGACGGGGTCGGCGCAATATCATATCAACGGCGATATCGCCTATGCGTTGGGCCTCTATGTCGCGGCGACGGGGGATGAGAATTTCCGCAGCGAAGCGGCCGAAATGCTGTTCGAGACCGCGCGCATTTGGCTGGAAATCGGCACGTTCGACGCGCGACGCGGCGGTGCCTTCTGTATCCATGGGGTGACTGGGCCCGACGAATATTCGGCGCTGGTCGATAATGATTTCTACACCAACGCGATCGCCCGCCGGCATTTGGCCTATGCCGCCGAAACGGCCGACTGGCTGCGAGATCGCGGCGGATTTGCGTCGCTTGCGGACACAATCGACCTTGATGACGCGGAGATTGCGGCCTGGCGCCAGGCAGCAGACACGATGTGGTTGCCGGTCGACCCGGCTCTTGGCGTCAACCCTCAGGACGATGCTTTTCTGGGTCGCCCCGAATTGCCCGGCCTGAAAGTATCTGGCGATCGCGATGGGCCGCTGCTCATGCGCTACCATCCGATGATCCTCTTTCGCCATCAGGTCGCGAAGCAGGGAAATGTCGTCCAAGCGATGGCGATGGATCTCGTCGCGATGCCACTGTCGCAGCAACGGCGGAATTTCGATTATTACGGGCGCGTCACCACGCATGACTCGACCCTGTCGTCGGTATCCTTCGCGATTGCTGCGGCGCGGCTGGGCGACGAGGATGCGGCAATCGCTTTCATGCGCGAATGCGCCTTCGTCGATCTCGAGAACCGTCACGGCAACACTTCGCATGGCCTTCATATGGCGGCGCTTGCCGGAAGCTGGCTTGTCCTTGCGCAGGGGTGGGGCGGCTTGCAGCTCGACGGTCCGATCCCGGCCTTCCGTCCGGCGCTACCCGCGGCGTGGAGCGGATATCGCTTTCGCCTGATGTGGCGTGGCAGCGTGATCGAACTTGCCGTTGATGCGGCGGGCTGCACCTATCGCCTGCTGTCGGGCGAGCCGCTCGAAATATTCGATCACGGCCGCCCCCTGCGCATCGGCGACACGCCCGCCATGGCACCCCGGCCGGTTACCAAGGGCGTGATCTTCGATCTCGACGGCGTGCTGACCGACACGGCCGAGGATCATTATCAAGCGTGGCAGGCGCTCGCCGACACCCATGGCTTCGCGTTCGATCGCCGCGTCAACGACCGGCTGAAAGGCGTCGATCGCGCAACCTCGCTGCGCATCATCCTCGACCATGCGGGCGCGACGGTGGACCCTGCGCAGTTCGAGGCGATGCTCGCCGAAAAGAACGACATCTATCGCGATCGGCTTGCCGGCTATTCGCCCGCCAATCTCTTTGACGGCGTCACCGGGCTGTTCGCGGGCCTGCGCGCGGCGGGGCTGAAGATCGGCCTCGCATCGGCAAGCCGCAACGCGCGTGATGTCGTGCGCCTGCTCGGCATCGCCGATGCCTTCGATTTTATCGCGGACGCGGCGGCGGTTCCGAACGCCAAACCTGCGCCCGACATCTTTCTGGCCTGTGCCGCCGGCATGGGCCTGTCCCCGGACCAGTGCATCGGCGTCGAAGATGCACAAGCCGGAATTACGGCCATCCATGCGGCGGGCATGGTGGCCATTGGCATCGGGTCAGAGGAGGCGCTGCCCGATGCCGACCAGCACAAGCCCGCCATAGGCCATCTGTCGGTCGCCAGCATCCTGTCGTCAGAACGGGAAGCGGGATCGGCGAAGCGCCTTTCGAACAGACCAGGAAAGGTGGAGGAAATATCATGATGAAACGCACATATCTGCTGTCGTCGATCGCGCTTGCCGCGATGCCGGTGACGGCTTTCGCTCAGGAAGCGCCTCAAGCTGATGACGCCGCTCCGGCGGACGAGGAGATCATCGTCACCGGCACCGCCGGCGGCGGGATCAATCGCCAGGACGCGGCCTTTGCGATCACCAGCATCGATTCGGGCGCGATCGATCGCGCGGCGCCCACGAGCACCGCCGACCTGTTCAAGGTCATCCCCGGCGTGTCGGCCGAAAGCTCGGGCGGGCAGAATGGCGCCAACATCTTCGTGCGCGGCTATCCGTCGGGCGGCGACGCCGAGTTCGTCACACTGACGGTTCAGGGCGTCCCCTTCTTCTCGCCGCCGACGCTTTCGTTCCTCGAGAACACCCAGCTGATCCGAATCGACGAGACGATCGACCGCGTCGAAGCTGTCCGCGGCGGCACCGGCGCGCTGTTCGGCAACGGTCAGCCAGGCCTTACCGTCAACTTCGTCCAGAAAGAGGGCGGGCGCGATTTCGAAGGTCTGGTGAAGGCCGGTATCACCGATTATGGCGACATTCGCGGCGACCTGCTGCTCTCGGGCCCGCTTGGCGAGAGCACCAGCTTCATGATCGGCGGCTATTACAGCAGCGGCCATGGCATCCGTAATCCCGGCTTCACCGCCGAAAAGGGCGGCCAGGTCACTGCCAATGTGCGGCACGATTTCGACAAGGGCTCGATCCTCGTCTTCGCGCGCTATCTCAACGACCATGGCCAGTGGCTGCTGCCGATCCCGGTGGTCCGCGATGGCAACAAGGTGCGCCAGTTCGGCAATATCGATCCCGGCACCGGCGTGCTCGCGGGCCCCGAAACGCGGCTCAGCCTGCTGCCCGACGGCACGCGGGCCGACCTCGCGGACGGCCGCGGTGCGAAGCTCATCAACCTCGGAACCAACTTCGACTATGAAATCGGCGACGGGCTGCAACTGCGCTACCGCGCGACTTACCTCAACGGCGATGCCGACACGACCGGGCTTGTCCCCGCGAGCACGGTGACGACCGCCAACGCCTATGCGGCGTCGCTGGGCAGCACGGTCGGCAGCCTGACCTTTGTCAACGGCGGGCAGGCGCTCCCCGGAACGCAGCAGGTGATCCGGGCGGGCACCTGGATCGTGCGCAAGCAGATCGAGGATTTCACGAACGACCTCAACGTCGAATGGGAAAGCGGGAACAACAAGTTCACCGTCGGCGCCTATTATTCGGACTTCTCGTCGAACGATCAGTGGAACCTCGGCAACGTCCATCTGCTCACCGCCGAGAATAACGGCCGCCTGCTGAACCTGACGCTCGCTAACGGTCAGATTGCGACCAACAACGGCTTTACACAGGGCTCGTTCTTCAACGTCAACGCCGCCTATGATGGCCGCGAATATGCCTTCTATGCGGTCGACGAGTATCAGATCACACCCGATCTGCGGTTCGATGCGGGCATCCGCTACCAGAATTACCGCGCGACCGGCACGATCGAGAATAACAGCTCGGTCGACACCGACGGCAATCCCAACACGCTCTATAACAACGGCACGGCTGTGCTGAATGGAACGTTCCGTAATATCGCTTACAAAAAAGGCGCCTGGTCCTGGACGGCAGGCCTCAACTACGACTTCTCGTCGTCGGTCGGTGCCTATCTCCGCTACAACCGCGGCAACACCAATCCATTCTTCGACAATCTGCGTGACGGGATTTTCGTCTCCCCGCGCGTCGACAATTTCGAGGGCGGGGTGAAGGTCCGCACCGACCTTGTGTCGCTCTATGCCACGCTGTTCCACACAAAGTTCAACGGGCTGGTAACCACGGTCATCCAGAACGGCGCACCGGTAGCGGATATCGGCGGCGCGCGCAGCACAGGCATCGAACTCGAAGGCCAGCTGCGCCCGGTCGACAATTTCACCATTGCCTTCTCCGGCACCTGGCTCGACGCCAAATACCGCAATTTCTTCGCGGGTGGCGGCACGATCGATCTCAGCGGCAATCGCGTCCAAAGGCAGCCGCGGTGGCAATGGCGGGTGACGCCGGCGTATGACATCGAGTTTGACGACGACAGCAAGCTCTCGCTCTATTCGACCTTCAGCTATGTCGGAAACCGCTTCTCGGACACGGCGAACACCCAGTCGCTGCCGCGCTATTTCAAGATCGACGCGGGCGTGACCTTCGACGTCAACAGCGCGCTTCAATTCGCGGTGACCGCCGACAATCTGACCGACAAGGTCGGCTTGACCGAGGGCGACCCGCGCACGCTGGGACAGACGGGCGGCGAAGTCGTCAACGCCCGTCCGATCCTTGGTCGCTCGTTCCGCTTTAGCGCGTCGTACAAGTTCTAACGGTCCGTCTCCCCCTGGGTGGCCGCAGCCTCTTCGCGGCCACCCCTCTTTCCGGCATAGGCTCTGATCCATGGCTCGCACCCGACTGATCGCCGCGCTGATTCTAACCTATGTCGCCTTCGCGATGCTGCTGAACAGCGTCGGGACGGTCATCCTCCAGTCGATATCCAGTTTTCATGTGACCAAGCCCGAGGCGAGCACGCTCGAGGGTTTCAAGGATATCACCATCGCGGTCGTGTCGTTCGCGACGGCAAGCTATCTGCCGCGCATCGGCCTCAAGAACGCATTAATCGGCGCGCTGGCGCTAGCGGTCGCAGGGTGCCTGATCATGCCGATTTTTGGCAGCTTCGATATCGCGCGGCTCCATTTCGCGATGGTCGGCGCGGCATTCGCGGTCGCTAAGGTCGTCGTCTATTCAATGATCGGGCTCGTCACCGACTCCCCACGCAAACACGCCAGCCTGACCAGCCTGATCGAGGGCATGTTCATGATCGGTGTCCTGTCCTCCTATTGGGTGTTCAGCGCCTTCATCGATTCGACACGATTAAACTGGCTCAACGCTTATTGGGTGCTCGGCGCGATCACCGCGCTGGCACTTGCCATGCTGTTGACCACGCCGGTCGACGAGCACCGCACGCATGACGGCGAGGGGGCTTCCGATGAGGGGGCGCCGTTGCTTTCTATGTTGAAGCTCGCAGTGCTGCCGCTCGTCCTCATATTCGTTGCTTGCGCCTTCCTGTTCGTGCTGATCGAGCAGGGGATCCAGAGCTGGCTCCCGACGTTCAACAATGAAGTGCTGCACCTCCCTGCGCAGATGAGCGTGCAGGCGGCGAGCCTGTTCGCCGCCTGCCTCGCGATCGGGCGTTTCGGGGCGGGCGCGATAATGGCGCGCTTTGACTGGTATCCGGTGCTGAACAGCTGCTTGGCCGTGCTCGCGGCGCTGATCCTCCTCGTGCTGCCGCTGGCCGACGGGCTTGCTCCGGGTGCCATCCACGGGTGGGGTGACGCGCCGATCGCAGCTTTTCTGTTCCCGCTGATTGGTATCGCGCTCGCGCCAGTCTATCCCACAATTGTTTCGGTGATGCTGAGCGCGATGCCCAACCGGCAGCATCCGCCCCTCATGGGGTTGGTCGTTATTTTTTCTGCGCTTGGCGGTACGACCGGCTCGATCATTACCGGCGCTCTCTTCGCCCATTTCGATGGCCGTACCGCCTTCACGTTGATGCTCGTCCCGACCGCGGTATTGGTTGCCGGGCTCTTTTTGCTTAACCGTCGTATCCAAGCCGCCGAATCTTGACTGTGGCCCAGAATAATCAGCCAGTTGCCGCTACAACGACATAAGCCGCCATTCTCAACGGATTAAGCGAACGGCTGCTTGTTCTAAGCCTTTTCCATCACCCGACAGGCCGCTTTCGGTGGCGCCCGCCCGGTTGCGATCGGACGGGCGCTTTTTTTTGTTTCCGAAGCTTCTACCGAAGTTGATGTAGGCGCTCGATCATCCGGTCGAACTCATAGGCGAAGTCCACTTGGGCCTCGACCGCCCGAAATCTTCGCTTCAACTCCGCGATCCTAAGGAGCGAAGCCGAGTTCGCTTCACGGTTTCGCGCATCTAGATCGGCGCGATAAGCGAGCTCCAGGACGAACAAGCGGACAAATTCGGCAAGGCCCGGCAGCCCCATCTCGCGGAACCCGGCCAAAGCTGCGCCCCAGTTCAGGACCTTCGCGTCGGGCGGCACCGCGATCCTGCTATCTCCGGTCATGAAGCTCACCACGATTGCCGTGTTCCAAATCAACTCGTCAGCATTGGTCAACTTGTCCCCGCCGCCCACGGAAATTCTCTGTGCGATGGCGCGTAACACCGCCTCTGTCGTGCCGGGACGGCCAGGGGCGGCGGTTACGGGCGCCGAGGCGCCGGCGAGAGGTTGCGCAAATCTGCGCGCGAGCAATGCTAACAGCATAGGGGCAGCATTGGCACGAGCATGCCGGGAAGGACGGGCGCGGCGTGGGCGCGGCGCCGCACCAGCGCGTGGCTGTGCGCCAGCCGCGCTTGTCCCGATGCGTCTTGCCGGCCGCCGACGGCGACGCCGTGATAGGATGTCGTCGCGCAAAGGAAAGCCTCGCGCGCGCCATTTGCCTCGATCGGTGCGGCGGCGGGGAGAAGCTGCCAGGGCAGCGCGTCCGCGACATCGCCGCCCATGAGCCGCGTGACAAGCGGCGCGAGGAACAGGCGCGCGATCGTCAGGGCGGCGGCCGGATTTCCTGGCAGTCCGATTATGTGGGTGGCTCCGGCCATTCCGTACCACACCGGTTTCCCGGGCTTCATATCGACATCGGCAAATGCGATTTCGAGTCCGAGCGGAGCGAAGGCGCGGCGGCCAAAGTCGCGATCGCCGCGCGACGCGCCGCCGAGGACGACGATGATATCGGCTGCCGCACCTTGTTTTGCGCTCGCGATAGCCTCCGGATCGTCGGCAAGTCTGACCTTCGTAACCACCTCTGCGCCAGCCGATCGACATAGTAGCTCGATCGCGGCGGTCAGGCTGTCGGGGGTCGAAAAGGCAGCGTGGGCCGCAGAGCCGGGGGCAAGTATCTCGTCTCCCGTCGCAAGAAGCTGGATGCGTGGACGCCGCGTAACTCTGAGCCGGCTATGATCGCCGGCAGCGGCAACTATCGCAGTTGCGGGTGTGATTTTGGTGCCTGACGGCAGGAGCATCTGCCCCAGCGCAAAGTCCGAGCCCTGTCGCCGGATGTGCGGCTTGCAGCGTGGCGGGCCCTCGATCATCACGGCGGCATCGACCTCGCTGCAATATTCGATCATGACGACGCGGTCGGCGCCGCGGGGCAGCGGAGCGCCGGTCATGACGCGGACTGTCTCGCCGGCTCGGATCTCGCCGGCATCGCCGCTCCCGGCATAGCTGATCCCGACTAGGGCCAGCGTCGAGTTTCCATCGACGAGATCTTTCGCGCGAACCGCGTAGCCGTCCATTGCTGCGCAGTCGAAGCGGGGGGCATCCAGGCGGGCGTGGACCGGATCGGTGAGATAGCATCCGCCTGCATCGATCAGCGACAGGCTGATCGCGTCCAGCGGGAGGGCATGGGCGGTCAGAATCGCCAGCGCCGTATCGTAGCTGATCGAGGCGGCGCATTCGGTGGCGGTGGTCATACTCCCGAATTTAGTCATGCGCAGTCCGCGCCATAGTCTCGAAACTGGCAGGCGTGAGCTCCGCCAGGGCAACGGCCGCGCCGATGAGGATCAGCGTTGGAGCATCGGCAGCGAAGGATTTGACCGCGAGGTCGAGCAGATCGAGTCGCGTCGCCAATCGCCGTTCCTCGGAAGAACTGACGTGGCAGGCGATCATCACCGGCATTGCGCCGGGCATGCCTGCACGCATGAGGCCGCGCATGATCTCGCCTGCCGCCTCGCGTCCCATGTAGAAGGCGAGCGTCGAGCCGCCCCGCGCGAGTGATATCCAATCGACATCGAGCGCCGCGCCGCGCTTGCTGTGCGCCGTCACGAACCGGACGTCGCGCGCGACGCCGCGAAGCGAGAGAGACATACCTGCCGACGCGGCGGCAGCGCTCGCGGCGGTGATGCCGGGGCAGATGCGAACGGCAAAGCCGGCATCGTGCAGCGCCGTGATTTCCTCGGTCGCCCGGCCGAACAAGACCGGGTCGCCGCCCTTGAGCCGAACGACGCGCTTGCCCGCGCCCGCGGCGGTGACGAGCAATGCGTCGATGGTCGCCTGGTCCTTCGAGTGGCGTCCCGAGCGTTTGCCGACGCTGACTCGTTCGGCGTGTGGCGGGATAAGCGCTAGCACGCCGTCGCCGACCAACGCATCGTACAAGATGATGTCGGCCCGCTCGATCAGTCGCACGGCTTTCATCGTCAGCAGCTCGGGATCGCCAGGGCCTGCACCGACGAGCCAGACCATGCCGGGCGCAAAATCGTCAGGCTGCATTGCTCTTCTCCTCGGTGAGGATGCGCGCGAGCGCGGGGCGGCACGAGCCGCAATTGGTGCCGGCGCCGATCGTGCCACCGATCGCAGCGACGTCGGTCAGGCGCTGGTCACGGATCGCGGCGACGATACTTTTTAACCCGATGTCGAAGCAGGCGCAGATGATCGGGCCGCGGTCGGCCTGCACCCCGGGCGGGCGGCCCGCGAGCAGCGTCGGCGCGACCTCGGGTGCGGAGAGCTGTGCGATCAGCCAGTCACGGGGCGGAAGTTCGCCACTCTCCGTGACGAAAAGAGCGCCCGCGAGGCGGCCGTTCGCAACGATGGCGATGCGCCGCGTGCCGCGCGCGGCGTCCTGCGCCTCGATGCGCTCTCCCTTCGGGAGCAGCGCTTCGACGACTTTGAGGTCGCCATTTCCCGCGACTTCCCACATCACCCCCGACGGCACCGCAACGCGGGTTGCCCACAGGCAGCGCGGGGTATCGGAAAGTTCGCGCGACAGGAGCAGGAAGCCACGCCATTTGGGGGTGACGGCGGCGATCGACGCCGGGGTGCGCTTGAACCCCGGTTGGCCGGAAATCGGATCGACGAGTGGGCGTGGGAGCAGCCCGGTGCGCCCCCCGCTCGCGGTGCGGTCGGTCCAGTGGATCGGCACGAACAGCTCGCCGGGGCGCTGGCCGGCGTGGAAGGCGACGCGGTAGAGGCTGTCCCCCTGCGGGGTCTCGATGCGCGCGAGGCCGCCGTCGGTGAGGCCGAGCCGAGCCCCGTCGTCGGGGTGGACCTCGACGAGCGGCTCTTCGCGATGTCGCGCGAGCTTCGGCGCAAGCCCGGTGCGCGTCATCGTATGCCATTGGTCGCGATAACGGCCGGTATTGAGCGTCAGCGGCCACTTGGCGAGCGGTTCGGGCAGCGGCTTTTGCGCAACCGGAACGAGGCGCGCACGGCCATCTTCGGTCAAGAAACGCCCGTCGGCGAAGGGATGCTCGCCGCCCCAGCGAAAAGGCTCCATTGTATCATAGGCGGCGTTGCCGCCCTGCGCCGCCCCGGGCAGCGCGAACAGCCGCTCGCCATCATTGTCGTAGGTCGAGAGGCGACAGTGCTCGCGCCAGATGTCCGCCGGGCGGTCATAGGTGAAGGCGTTCTTCCATCCCATCCGCCGGCCGACTTCCTTGACAATCCACCAGTCGGGCATCGCTTCGCCGGGAGGCGGAAAGAGCGCGCGTTGGCGGCTGATCGTGCGATCGCTGTTGGTAACGGTCCCGTCCTTTTCGCCCCACGCCGCGGCGGGGAGGCGGACATGTGCGAAGGCGCCGGTGTCGGTCTTCTCGATCACGTCGCTGACGACGACGAAGGGGCAGGCGGCAAGCGCCTCACGCACAGCATTGCCGTCGGGCATAGACACGGCAGGGTTGGTCGCCATCACCCACAGCGCCTTGATCCGGCCTTCGCCGACGGCGCGAAACAGGTCGACGGCTTTGAGCCCCGGCTTTTCGGCGATAGTCGGGGCGGCCCAGAAGCGCTGGACGCGGGCGCGGTTTTCGGGCGCAAAATCCATATGCGCGGCGAGCGTCGAGGCCAAACCGCCGACTTCGCGCCCGCCCATGGCGTTGGGCTGGCCGGTGATCGAAAAGGGCACGGCGCCCGGCTTGCCGATACGGCCTGTCGCGAGATGAAGGTTGGTGATCGCGTTGACCTGGTCGGTGCCCGCGGTCGACTGATTGATCCCCTGGCTGAACAGGGTGACAGTGCGCGGCGTTGCCGCGAACAGCTCGTAGAAATGCCTGAGGTCGGCGGCGGGGACGTCGCAAATGCGTGCCACCGACCACAGGTCATTCCCCTCTCCAAGCTGGTCCCAGAATTCGGCAGGCACCGCGACATGCGCTGCGAGATAGTCCTCGTCTATGGTGCCGGTTTCGCGGCAATGCTGAAGCAGGCCATTCATCAACGCGACGTCGCTGCCCGGCCGGATCGCAAGATGCAGGTCCGCCTCTTCAGCGGTTTCTGTGCGGCGCGGGTCGATGACGACGAGCTTGGCGCCGGCCTCGCAGCGCGCGCGGATGCGCTGATAGACGATCGGGTGGCACCATGCGGTGTTCGACCCGACGAGCACGAACAGGTCGGCGGCGTCGAGATCGTCATACGTCGCGGGGACGATGTCCTCGCCGAAGGCGCGGGTGTGGCCGGCGACCGCGCTCGACATGCACAGACGCGAATTGGTATCGATATTCGCGGTGCCGATGAAGCCCTTCATCAGCTTGTTGGCGAAATAAGAATCTTCGGTGAGCAGCTGGCCCGAGACGTAGAAGGCGACGCTGTTCGGCCCGTGTTGCGCAATCGTCTCGCGGAATTTCTTCGCGACGAGGTCGAGCGCTTTGTCCCAACTCGCGCGTTTGCTGCCGATCATTGGGTGGAGGAGGCGGCCATCGAGGCCGACCGTTTCGCCAAGATGCGTGCCCTTCGAGCAGAGGCGGCCGCGGTTCGCCGGATGATCGGGATCGCCGGCGATCTCGACGCTCCGCTCGCCTGTCACCGTCGCGCGGATGCCGCAGCCGACGCCGCAATAGGCGCAGGTCGTGCGGACCGCGTCGGCCATCAGGCGGCGGCCTTTAATGTGCTCGCGCGGCAGATGAGGACGCGTCCGCCGTCGATCTTGACCGGCACCGTCGGGGTG
>CAUUIU010000070.1:0-11578 GCA_963545025.1 uncultured Sphingopyxis sp.
AAGTGACAGGGCTGGTGCCGCTGCGCGCCGTTCGCGCTGGCCATAGGGGGGCCCGCTTCTTTGAGTTGGGCCCCCGGCTGGGGCTGTCGCGCGACAGCCTGACGCGCACGCTCGACGCCGCAACCGCGATCGGCTGGGTGCGGCGCAACCCCGGCCACGGCCATCCGCTGCGTCCGGAATATATATTGACCGAAAAGGGCGCCGCCGCGGCCGCGCGCGCCGCGACGATCGCCGAGGCGCAGGCCGAGATCGGCTTGCCGCCCGGCGCCGCGACCCGCTGGGGCCTGCCGCTGGTCGCGGGAATCAGTGCCGGCCACGACCGCTTCAACGCGCTGTCGAGGCTGCTTGCCCCCGCGACCCCTCGCGCGCTTTCGCTAGGACTGACCGCGCTCGGCAAGCATGGGCTAGTGTCGCGCGCGATTGTCGACGGGCGCCCGCCGACCAGCCTCTACGGGCTGACAGGGAGCGGGCGGGTGCTCGCGGAGGCTTGCGTTTAATCTTCCCCGGCGAACATTACGCGAGCGCCGCCTTCACGAAATCGGCCGCGCGTTCGCCGATCATGATGCTCGGCGCGTTGGTGTTGCCGCTGACCAGCCGCGGCATGACGCTCGCATCGGCGACCCACAGGCCGTCGATGCCATTGAGCTTCAAAGTCGGATCGACCACCGCATCGGCGTCGCTCCCCATCCGGCACGTCCCGACGGGGTGATAGACGGTGTCGGCACGGCCGCGGATCAGCGCCTCGAGCGCGCTATCGTCCTCGATATCCACCGGATGCCGGTCGACGCCCGCATAGTCGCCGAGCGGCGGCGCCGCGACGACGCGGTGCATCATTCGCACCCCCGCCTTCAATGTCGCCATATCGCGATCGTCGGTCAGGAACCCCGGATCGATCGCGGGCGCTGCGGTGGCATCGGACGACGCGAGACGCACCGTGCCGCGGCTTTCGGGACGCAGCACGCAGGCGTGGACCGAAAAGCCATGCCCCTTCACCTTGGTCCGCCCATGATCCTCGAGCATCGCGGGCACGAAATGATATTGGATGTCGGGCGCGGGCAGATCGGGGTGCGATTTCCAGAAGCCGCCGGCTTCGGCAAAGCAGGTGGTCATGATACCGGTGCGTCTGGTGCGATGTTCGAAGATCGCCTTCACCATGCGCCAGCTGCCGCCCGGACTGTCGCCGAGCGGATCGGTCGATTTCGTCGCCCAGCTCGACACATAGTCGATATGGTCCTGCAAATTTTCGCCCACTCCGGCGCGGTCGGCGACGACGGCAATGCCCTTGTCGTTCAGGTGCGCCGCGGGACCAATCCCCGACAGCATCAAGATCTGGGGCGACCCGAACGCGCCCGCCGACAGCACCACTCCGCCCCGCGCACGCAGCGTCTCACGCTTCGAGCCGCACCGGATCACGACTCCCGCCGCGCGCCCATCCTCGACGACAATCTTCTCGACCAGCGCGCCGGTGCGCACGGCAAAATTCGCCCTGTCCCGCAGCGGCTCGACATAGGCGCGCGCCGCCGACCAGCGTTCGCCGCTCTTCTGCGTCACCTGATAGAGGCCGAAGCCTTCCTGGCTCGCGCCGTTGAAATCACCGGTGCGCGGCAGTTGCAGCGCCGCGGCGCTTTCGACGAAGCGCCGGCTCGTCACATTGGGCCAGCGCTGGTCCATGACATTGAGCGGCCCGTCGCCGCCGTGGAAATCGCAGCCGCCGCGCTCATTGCCCTCGCTCCGCTTGAAGTAGGGGAGCACATCGGCATAGCTCCAGCCAGTCGCGCCGAGCGATGCCCACTGGTCGTAATCGAACCGGTGGCCGCGAATATAGACCATCGCGTTGATCGCGCTCGACCCGCCCAGCCCGCGCCCGCGCGGCTGGTATCCGATCCGCCCGTTCAGTCCCGCCTGCGGCACCGTCTCATATTTATAGTTCGACGCATTGCGGATGAAGGGCATGAACCCCGGCGTCTTGATCAGCATATTGTCGTTGCGCCCACCTGCCTCGACTAGACAGACGGTGCGCTTCCCGTCCTCGGCCAACCGCCCCGCCGCTGCGCTTCCCGCGCTGCCGCCGCCGATGACGATGATGTCAAACTGATCCATGATCGCGACTCTCCCTTGCGCCGCCTGCTGGCGGTCACCCCGGCGCTTACATGAATGTCATTAGGCGCGGTAGCAAGGCTCTATCCGTCCCCGTTCGCATCGAGCGAAGTCGAGATGCTCCTCGGGCGCACCTTCCCTTACGGTGTCTCGACTTCGCTCGACACGGACGGGTTTAAGGCAGCCCTACTCCGCAGGCTCCTCGACCGGCCGCCCCGCCGCCCAGCGTTCCTTGATCATCGCGCTCGTCGCGCGGCTGCCGTCGTGGCTCCAGCCAGGCTCGCGCCAGATATAAGACAGCTTGTGCCGCCACGGCGCGGCCCAGACGTCCTTCGCGATCCCGACCCATTCGTGGACCGCGGCCCAGAGGATGTTGAAGCTGCCGAGCTGCTTGACGATGCCATAGCGCACCGGCTCATCGTCGCGCTCGGGAACGAAGCTGCCGAACATCTTGTCCCAGATGATGAAGACCCCGGCATAATTGGCGTCGAGATAGCGCGGGTTTACCCCGTGATGGACGCGGTGATGCGACGGGGTGTTCATCACCGCCTCGAACCATTTGGGCAGCCGCTTGATCGCCTCGGTATGGATCCAGAACTGATAGATCAGGTTGAGCCCCGCGCAGAAGAACACCATCGCGGGCGGAAAGCCGATCAGGAACAGAGGCAGGCGGAACAGGAAGGTCAGGCTGAAAAAGCCCGTCCATGTCTGCCGCAGCGCTGTCGAGAGATTATAATGCTGGCTGCTGTGGTGGATGACATGGCTCGCCCAGAACCAGCGCACACGATGCGCGCTGCGATGGAAGGCGTAATAGGCGAGGTCGTCGAGGAAGAAGCAGAGGATCCACGCCCACCACCAGCTTTTGAACGCGATCCCGATGTCGAACAGGCGGAACTGGTACACCCACACCGACGCGGCAATCACTGCCGCGCCGACCAGCGCGCCCGCAACCTGGCTGCCGGTACCGAGCATCAGCGAGGTCAGCGTATCGCGCGCGCTGTACCGGCTTTTGTCGGCACGCAGCGAAATCACCATCTCGGCGATCAGCAACAGGATGAAGGCGGGAACCGCGTAAGTTACCGGGTCGGGCAGCTTATCCACGCACGACCTCCCGCATCCGGCTCGCCCACATCCCCGCATCCTTCCCGAGCTGCAATGTCACCGCCCCGAATGTCTTTTCCGGCATCGTCAGCGTCAGAAAATCCTTGTCGAGCCGGCCCAGCACCTGGCCATCGACCGGCCGCGCGGCAAAATGATTGCCATGCGCGCGCACCAGCAGCATCCGCCCCTCGCCATTGCGGACGATCGCCGCAAAGCCCGCACGGTCGCGCGCGACCTCGACCCCGTGAAACCCCGCCTCGGCCTCTTCGGCAAGCCGGATCGCATGGGCCTCGTCCGCGATCCGCGGATCGGCGCCCAATCCCATTTTGCCCACCAGCCAGGCGACGAAGAATACCGCGACCAGCGATGCGGCGAGCTGGATCAATTCGGCCTGATTCATTTTTCCCCCGCGAGCGCATCCAGCATCGGCCGCAGCCCTGCGAGATCGTACCCCGCCGTCGCCGCCGCGTCGATGATGCCATCGACATCGTAACCCGCCCGCGCGCGCGTCAGCGCCCAGAGATGCGTCGAGCGCGTGCCCGAGCGGCAATAGGCGAGGATCGGACCCGTCGCATCGCCCAGCAATTTATCGAGCGCGTCGATCTGCGGGTGGCTGAACCCCGCGTGTCCGACGGGGATCGCGGCATAGGCCAGTCCCTCGGCCGCGGCGGCATGGGCGATCTCGTCGCCCTGCGGCGCCCCGGGCTCCTCGCCGTCGGGGCGGTTGTTGACGATCATTGCAAAGCCCGCGGCTTTCGCTTCGGCGACGTCCTCGACGCTGATTTGCGGGGCGACGCTAAAGTCGGCGGACAGGGTTCGAAAATCGCTCATGCCCGCGATCTACTCCTGCCGCGCACTTGCTGACAAGCGTGAAGGTGGTTGCCACTTCCATTGATCCGCGCTTCGCTTAATGTCGACAACATGAACGAACATTTCGAATGGGCCTTCGGTTACTGCGCGGCCCGCGGATATGCCCCTCCTGTTGCCGCCTCCATGCCGTCCGCGCTGTGGTTCGATGCCGGCAAGCCCGATCAAGTCGGCCGATTTATTATCGAAAACGCGTCGGGCGAGGCGGCGGCCGCAGCCTACTCCATGGTCGATGCGCCGCGCATCTATGTCGACATCGCCGCCCCCCGCGATGCGATTCTGCCGCACGTCCCGCCGGGCTGGCAGCCGCGCGACCCGATGTGGCTGATGGCGACCGGCGCCGACATGCCGCCGGCGCGGCCCATTCCCGATTTTACGATCGAGGTCGATGAAGGCACCCACCGTTTCGAAGCGATCGCACGGGATGCCGACGACTCGCTCGCGGCCCGCGGTGTGCTCGGCCTCCACGGCAACACAGCCGTCTACGACCAGATTGTCACCGAACCGCAGTTCGGCCGCCGCGGGCTCGGGTCGGCGATCATGGCGGAACTCGGGCGCCTCGCCGTTCGCCGCGGCGTCACCGACTGCCTGCTGGTCGCCACCAGTGACGGCAAGGCGCTCTACGAAAGGCTCGGCTGGACGCTGCGCAGCGACATCGTTTCGGTCATTTCGCCGCCGGCCTGCGGCCCCGCGACCTCGCGCACCGGCTCGCGCGCCACCACAGCATGAAACCGCTCGGCATAGTGCGGATGCTCGGTCCCCATCCATTTGTCCCACCACGTGAAATAGAGTCCGTAGTTGCGGTTGAACCCGCCGCTGTGATGCAAATCATGATGCGTCGTCGTGTTGATCCAGCGCGTCAGCGGGGTCGACAGCCACCAGCGCGGGTGCAGCTCGAACCCGGCATGCCCCATCGCGTTGCGGATGATCTGGAAATTGATCCATAACATCATCACCCACGCCGGGGTCGCGACGAAGAACAGCCAGATCGGCACGAACAAGATCATCACAAAGGCTTCGGGAATCGCGAAGCTGTACGCCGCCCACGGCGTCGGCGTCACCGACCGATGGTGCGCGCGGTGGAACGCCTTGAACAGTCTGGGATGGTGCATCGCGCGGTGCACCCAATAGAAATAGGCGTCGTGCGCAACGATGATCGCCGCCAGCAATGCCATATCGCCGAGCAGACCATAGCTGCCCTGGAACCGATGCAGCACGCCCGCGTCGGTGCCCCAGATGATGAACAGCGCGACGAACAGATAGACGCCCGCGGTCTGCAATGATTGCAGGAACTCGCGGCGCCTGTCGGCAGCACTTGCCTCCCGTGCCTGAATCTTGCGCGCGGCAAGGTTGGAGCGGCGCAGCCCCCAGACGATCGCGCTCGTCACCCCCGCCGCGATCAGATAACGGCCGAAGTCGAAGGCGAAGATCGCCGGCCCCTTTTCGAGCAGGATAGCGAGGGGAGGAAAGGCGTGGATCATGCGGGCATCCTTCAAATTGATGTCCGCTGTTGAGCAGCTTTCCTGCGCCCCGGCGCCGCAATGTCGAAAATCGGCTAGCCGATTCCGGAATCGGCCAGCCTCCCCGCACGATACGCGCTCGGGGTCATTCCCTCTGCGTCGCGAAACGCGCGATTGAACGGCCCCAGCGAACCGAAGCCCGCATCGATCGCGATCGTCAGGATCGGCACCTCGCGCTGCGCCGGATCGGCAAGCGCCGCGCGCACTTCGTCGAGGCGGTAGCTGTTCAGAAAGGCGGTGAAGTTGCGAAAGCCCATCTCGCCGTTGATCGCCCGGCGCACGCGATATTCGGGCTCGCCGAGCTGCGCCGCGAGGATCGTGATCGAGAAGCCTTCGGCGCGATAGGCGCGTGCCTCGGCCATCACCGCGCGCAACCGGTGCGCGAGCGGCGAGGGCACGGCCGGCGACTCCGCCCGTTTCGGGACCGGCCCCGGCGCGGCGAACAGTTCGGCCAACCGAAAGCGATAAAGCCCGACCGACACGATGAAGGTGGCAATCAGGATCGCAACCATCGTCAGGGACCGTCCGAGGTCGGGGCTCATGTCGTGATTGTCGAACATCTCGATAAAGGTCGCGAGCAGGATGAAGCCGCCGATCGCGCAGACCAGCGCCGCGCGAAACCCGCGCCGCGCCTCGATCAGGTCGTTGGCGCGCCCGCGCCACGCGATCCACATTCCCGCCACCGCAAAGGCGAACATGCCGATGCGCACCAGCACCCAGATTTCCACGCTGAACCAATCGAGGCTGCCGATCAGCACGATCTGGATCAGCGGCAGCGTGCCGAACGCGGCGACGAGCAGCCAACTGCGCCCGCCGATGCGTTGCTGGTCGTCGAACCACAGCCGCACGAACAGCCAGAAGAAAGCGGGAACCATCACCGACAGCGCATCGCAGATCGCGTAAGGCAAACGCGCGAATCCCTCGGTCCGGAAGACCGGCACCATCAAATAGGCAATGATTGTCAGGTTCATCGCGATGGCGACCCGCGCGGCCAGCACGTCATGATGATCGCGCGCGAGGATCGCGATCCACAACAGGAACAACGCGATGGCGCCGCCACGAATCATCGGATCGAGGATCAGGAGCGACGCCATCACATCCTGCTAACGCAAGCGATGCCGGGGCGCCACCGTCGCCGGAACGCGCCGCTGCGGCGCCTCATTGCGCCGCCAGTTGCTGAAGCTGCCGCGCGCGCAATTTTTGCAAGGCAAGATCGCGCATCGTGTCGCGGCACGCCCGCGCCGCGCGCCGCGCCTTCAGCGTCAGATGCTCGACATCGTTGCGGCATGCCGCTTTCGCAGCGCGCGCTATCCGGCGATGCGCGGTCTTCACGTCGCCGGGAGCGCTGAGGTCCAACGCGCGCATGTTCACGCGGACGGTCGTGCTTGTATCAGACGCCTGCGCCGTCAGGGGCAGCATGGCGAGGCTTGCGGCGACGAGCGCGCGGATCAGGGGGGAGGCCATGGTTGAAATCCTTTCATCGATCGGCGCCGCAAAGGGATGCGGCCTCGATGAAGGACGAGGTGGCAACGATCGGCGGACCGGTCGCGCCAGGTTCCGAATATGGCTAGCCGTTTGCGAAATCGATCAGCCGGATGGCCCGGCGTTGATTCAATACTGCCGGATCACGCCCAGAAAGGCGTCGCCCCACGCGTCGAGCTTTTTGCCGCCGACGCCGGGAATATCGGCGAGTGCGCTCCGCGTCGCCGGCCGTTCGCTCGCCATCGCGCGCAGCACGGCATCGTGGAAAATCACATAGGGCGGCACATTCGCCTCGGCCGCCAGTTCACGCCGCATCGCGCGCAGCGCGTCGAAAAGCGGATCGCCGACCGGGTTCGCCGCCGCACCGCCGCCACGCGCTGCCCTCTGCGTGCGTTTCACCGGCGGCTCGGCCATCAGCACCGGCGCCTCGCCCTTCATCATGGCGCGCGCCGCGGGGCCGAGCATCAGCCCGCCATGCTCGGTCGTGCCCAGCGCTTCGCGGGCCATCAGGCTGCGCACCAGCGGCTTGATCAGCCGAGCCTCTTCGTTTGCCACGATCCCGAACACCGACAATTTGTCGTGTCCGCGGCTCGCGATGCGCTCGTCGCTCTTGCCGGTCAGCACCGCCTCGATATGCCCCGCGCCAAAGCTTTGCCCGGTGCGATAGACCGCCGACAGCAGCTTTTGCGCCAGCACCGTTGCGTCGACTTGGCGTCCGGGTTCGAGGCAATTGTCGCAATTGCCGCAGCGTTCGGGCGGGCTCTCGCCGAAATGCCGCAGCAGCAGCGCGCGCCGACATTCGACCGTCTCGACCAGCGCCGCGAGCGCATTGAGCCGCACGCGCTCGCCCGCAACGCGCGCCTCGGGCAGTTCGGAGAGCCGCATCCGCGCGCGCGCAAAATCCTCGGCGCACCACAGCATCAGCACTTCGGCGGGATCGCCGTCGCGCCCCGCGCGGCCGGTTTCCTGATAATAGCTCTCGATCGATTTCGGCAGCCCGGCATGCGCGACAAAGCGCACGTCGGGTTTGTCGATCCCCATGCCGAAGGCGACCGTCGCGGTGACGATGCCGTCCTCCGACGCGACGAAATCATGTTGCACCTGCGCCCGCCGCTCGGGATCGAGCCCGGCATGATAGGCGGCGACCGGGCGCCCCGTTGCGGCCGCCAGCTTTTCGGCCATACGCTCGGTGCCGTCGCGCGTCGGGCAATAGACGATCCCCGGCCCCGGATTGGCGGCGATGAAATCGGTGAGCTGTTTCGCCGGGCTCACCCGCGGCATCACCCGATAGCGGATGTTCGGCCGGTCGAATCCCGCAAGCACCAGCCCCTCGGCGGGAATGCCGAGCTGGACGAGAATATCCTCGCGCGTGTGCTTGTCGGCCGTCGCGGTCAGCGCGAGCCGCGGCACCGCCGGAAAGGCATCGAGCAACGGCCGCAGCAAGCGATAGTCGGGACGGAAATCATGTCCCCATTCGGACACGCAATGCGCCTCGTCGATCGCGAACAGCGCCGGCGTCCGCGCCGCCATCAGCGAACGGAAACCCTCGCCCGTCGCCCGCTCGGGCGCGATATACAGAAGGTCGAGCTGGCCGTCGCGATAGGCCTGACGCGTGTCGGCGAAATCGGCATCGACGCTGGTCAGCGACGCGGCGCGGATGCCCGCCGCGCGCGCGCCGCGCAGCTGGTCGTGCATCAGCGCGATCAGCGGCGACACGACGACCACGCAGCCGTCGAGCGCCACCGCGGGGAGCTGATAGGTCAGCGACTTGCCCGCCCCAGTCGGCATCACCGCGAGCGTGCGCTCGCCCGCCATCACGCGGTCGACCACCTCGCCCTGACGCCCGCGAAAAGCGTCGAAACCGAAAGTGGATTTGAGAAGCGGGAGGAGAGCGTCGGCGGACATTGTCGAGGGCGATAGATAAGATGAGGGGGCGGGGGAAGCCCAGTCTCTACCATTCCTACCCTTTTCCGTTCGATGCGAACGGAATTGTAGGTGCCTCTAAGCCAAAGTCAGCATCGCCCGTTCGGCCATCCGCGACGCGGTCTCGCGCTCGGCCATCACGACATGGTCGGCGCCGCGCCGCACCAGATCCTCGACCTCCTCGTCCGAATGCGCGCGCGCAACGATCACCAGCTGCGGGTTGATCGCCCGTGCGCGCCGCACGATCGCCCCCGCCTCGACCCCTTCCGGAATCGCGATCAGCAGCGTCGATGCCGTATCGAGCCCCGCCTGGCGCAGGATGCTTTCCTTGGTCGCGTCGCCGACGATCACCGTCGCGCCCGCCTCACGGGCCGACGCGGCCCTATCCTTCTGGTCCTCGATCACCGTCAGCCCCTCGCCGCGCCCGCAGATCAGGCTGCCGATGTGGCTGCCGACGCGGCCATATCCGATCAGCACCACCCCCGCGTTGCACGGCGCCGGCACATCATCCTCACCGGCTTCGGCCTCGTCGGATTCCTCAGCGCGCATGCGCTTGACCGCGAGCGAGAAGAGGATCGGGTTGAGCAGGATCGACAGCAAGGACCCGGCAAGAATCAGGTCGCGCCCGGTTTCAGGCAACACCTTCAGTCCGACGCCGAGCCCCGCGAGGATGAACGAAAATTCGCCGATCTGCGCGAGGCTGACCGACACCGTCACCGCGGTCTGCGACTTGTGGCCGAAGGCGCGGACGAGCGCGAATGCGGCGAGCGACTTGCCGACCACGATGATCGCGACCGTCGCCAGTACCGGCCCCGGCTGCTCGACCAGCACCCTGGGGTCGAACAACATCCCGACCGACACGAAGAACAGCACCGCAAAGGCGTCGCGCAGCGGCAGCGTCTCCTCGGCCGCGCGCCGCGACAGCGGCGTCTCGCCGAGGATCATGCCCGCGAAGAAGGCGCCGAGCGCGAACGACACATCGAAAATCACCGCCGCCCCGAACGCCACCCCCAGCGCGATCGCCAGCACCGCGAGCCTGAACAGCTCACGCGACCCCGAATGCGCGACCCAGTGCAGCACCCACGGCAGCACCCGCCGCGCGACGAAGAACATGAAGGCGACGAAACCGACGACCTTGACGAGCACGATCGCCGCCGATTGCAACAGCCCCGCACTGCCGCCCTCATCGCCGCGCGCCCCGAACATCGCGGGCAGCAGAACGAGCGCGAGCACCATCACCAGATCCTCGACAATCAGCCAGCCGACCGCGATCCGCCCCTTTTCGGTCTCGACCATGTCGCGCGCCTGCAAGGCGCGGAGCAGCACGACGGTCGATGCGACCGACAGCGCGAGCCCGAACACGACGCTCCCTTCGATCGACCAGCCGAGCCACAGCCCGAGCATCATGCCCAGCGCGGTCGCGACCGCGATCTGCGCGATCGCCCCCGGCACCGCAATCTTGCGCACCGAGAGCAGGTCTTTCAGCGAGAAATGGAGCCCGACCCCGAACATCAGCAGGATCACGCCGATCTCGGCGAGCTGGAGCGCGAGGCCGGTGTCAGCGACAAAGCCTGGCGTAAACGGCCCGACCATCACGCCCGCGAGCAGATAGCCCGCGATCGGCGAAATGCGCAGCCGGTGCGCGAGCGCGCCCATCAGGAATGCCACGCCCAGACCGGCGACGACGGTTCCGATCAGGCTGGTGTCATGCGGCATGGCCCTTGCGTAAAGGGCGCGGCCGCGAAGGGTCAAGTCGCGCGGCGCATTTCGCTGCGATTACGCGGAGCTACGCCGTCAACGCCGCGTGCAACTGCCGCACCTGTTCGTTGAACGCGATCATCTCGGGCACTGTCAGCTTCGAATTGGCGAGCAGCGCATCGGTCAGGCAGCCGGCGCCCTCATAGAGCGCCCGTCCCTTGCCGGTCAGATGCACATGCACTTGCCGTTCGTCGGCGGCGTTGCGTTTGCGCGTGACGAACCCCGCCGCCTCGAGCCGTTTCACCAGCGGCGTAATCGTGCTCGGCTCGAGCGCGAGCCTCTCGGCGATCGCTCCGATGGTCTGCCCGTCACGCTCGGCGAGGCTGCTCAGCACGAGATATTGCGTATAAGTCACCCCCATCGAGTCGAGCATCGGTTTATAGAGCCGATTGATCGCGATCGTCGTCGAATAGAGCGAAAAACAGAGCTGCGCATCGAGCGGCAGCGGCTTGCCATCAGGCCCGGGCATAAAAATATTCCTTCAAAGACAATGGTCTAATATCAAATCACTTATCGCGATAAATTTTATCTTTGACAAGATGGGAAGTCCAGCCCCAATAACACTTATCGCGATAATGATTATCGTGGAACATCAGACAGGAGATATGCCATGACCAAGAAGATCCTCGCCGCCGCTGCCGCCTCGCTCGCCGTCGCCGCTGCTCCCTCGGTAGCTGCCAAGCAGGCCGAGCCTGTGAAATCGGTCGTCCTCGTCCACGGCGGCTTCGTTGACGGCTCGGGCTGGGCCGACGTCTACAAGCTGCTCAGCAAAGACGGCTACAACTGTCTCTTATACACATCTCCGAGCCCACGAGACACTGAGCGATCTC
>CAUUIU010000071.1:0-11452 GCA_963545025.1 uncultured Sphingopyxis sp.
CTACACTTCTAGCTTCGTCGGCAGCGTCAGATGTGTATAAGAGACAGCCGCTAGGGTCGGCACAGGGCGTGCGCCAGTCGCAGCCGAGTTTCCTGCTGGTCGGCGTTCGCGTCGGCGCGGTTCGGGATGCCACGCCGCCCGATCCGATAGGAGAAGGTCCGTTGAGTATCGCCAGCATCGCCCTGCCCCGCATCTTTCGCATCGGCGGCGGCGCGTCGAAACAGCTGCCCGAAGTGCTGGCCGCGCTGGGGCTGGCGCGGCCGCTGATCGTCACCGATGCCTGGCTGTCCAGCTGCGGGCGCGTGGCCGAGCTGAGCGACCAGCTGGCCGCGGCCGGAATCGCGGCGCGCGTGTTCGCCGACACGGTGCCCGACCCGACGGTCGCATCGGTCGAAGCGGGCGTGGCGTTCCTCCTCGAAGGCGATCATGACTGCGTCGTCGGCTTTGGCGGCGGCAGTCCGCTCGACAGCGCCAAGGCGATTGCGCTGCTGGGCAGGTTCGGCGGGGCGATGGGGGATTACAAGGCGCCGCACGTGCAGGACGCGCCGGGCCTGCCGATCATTGCGATCCCGACGACCGCGGGCACGGGGTCGGAGGCGACGCGCTTCACGATCATCACCGACGAGGCGACCGACGAGAAGATGCTGTGCCCGGGGCTCGCTTACCTGCCCATCGCGGCGCTGGTCGATCACGAGCTGACCTTTACCAAGCCGGTGCGGCTGACCGCCGATACGGGGATAGACTCGCTGACCCACGCGATCGAGGCCTATGTGTCGAAGCGCGCGAACCCGTTCAGCGATGGCATGGCGCTGCTCGCAATGCGCGCGATCGCGCCCAATTTGCGCCGCGTGTGCAGCGACCCGATGGATGCGGCGGCACGCGAGGCGATGATGCTGGGCGCGACGCAGGCGGGGATCGCCTTTTCGAACAGCTCGGTCGCGCTGGTGCACGGGATGAGCCGGCCGATCGGCGCGCATTTCCATGTGCCGCACGGGCTGTCGAACGCGATGCTGCTGCCCGCGGTGACCGCCTGGTCGGCGCCCGCGGCGCTGCATCGCTACGGTGATTGCGCGCGGGCGATGGGGGTGGCGGACGAGGCCGAGGGCGACCAGTCGGCGGTGGCGCGGCTTCTCGACGAGCTGGCGGCGCTCAACCGCGAGCTTGAAGTGCCGGGGCCGGCGGCGTGGGGCATCGACGCGGCGCGCTGGGATGCGCTGGTGCCGACGATGTGTGCGCAGGCAGCTGCATCGGGATCGCCGGCAAACAATCCGCGGGTGCCCGATGCCGAAGAGATGGCGATACTCTATGCGCAGGTCTGGGACGGTTAGGACCTTTTGTTCATCGACAGGCAATCCGCGTCCTGCTTTAGCGCGCTCGCCCCGTCTCCCTCTCTCCTACGTCTCATCGAGGAGGCGGGGCATCCACGCCGGCGGCCGTCGCGTGCTGCGCTCATCTAGCCGATCTTGAAATGCGCCAGAAAGGGCTGAAGACGCCAGTCGATCTGGTCGTTGTTCAGCCATTCATCCTCGATCCCGGCGAGCGTGTTCAGCATCGAGTCGCCAACGACGATATCGAAGAATAGCCGCGCCGCGGCTTCGGGATTATCGATCTCGGCCTCGCCGGCCGCCACCCAGCGCCGGAACAATTCGGTCAGTTCTTCGAGCGCAGGGACGTGCAGGTCACGATAGATCTGAAGCGCGAATGCACGATCGCGAAGGCTTTCGGAGATCAGCATACGCATCAGCGCGACAGCGCGCGGCGATTCCATCATCTCGCTCTGGCAATGGGCATAGCTTTTCAGGATTTCGACGTTCGACAGGCCCTTCGTCGTCTCGTCGTCGAGCGAGCGGAACATCGTTTCTTCCGACCAGCGGTGCGCGATCGCGTGGAGCAGCCCCTGCTTGTTGCCGAACAATTCGTAGAGCGTGGCGAGCGAGCCGCCCGAGCGTTTGACGATTTCGGCGAGACTCGTCCGCTCATAGCCCTGTTCGAGAAACAGCGCCTCGGCCGCGTCGAGAATGGCGCTTTGCCGTCGTTCGCGTGGCGAAATCCTATCCATCTGACATGTCGTGCCCAATTTGCGGCCCCTCCCCCCTTGCTCTTTTCTGTAATCTAAATTACACAGCGGCGGAACGCAAGCTTTTGCGTATAACAAATCCCGCACAACTGCGATTTTTCAGGGGTCCTTATGAGTCGCTTTCGTCCCTATGCAGGCGCCGCTGGCGCCGCGCTGGCGCTTCTCCTCGCTGGTTGCTCGTCCGAGGCGCCGCCCGCGCCGCCGCCGCCCGAAGTCAATATCGTGACCGTCCGGGCGCAGGCGGTGCCCAATGTAATCGAACTGCCCGGCCGCGTTCAGGCGTATCGCACGTCGGAAGTGCGTGCACGGGTCGACGGCATCGTCGAACGGCGATTGTTCGACGAGGGCAGCTATGTCGCCGCGGGCAAGGCGCTTTTCCGCATCGACCCCCGCCAGCTGAGCGCCAGCGCCAATGCCGCGCGGGCCCAGCTTGCCCGGGCGCAGGCGACCGCCGCCAATGCGCGGCAGGTGGTGAACCGGTATCAGCCGCTGCTCGCCGACCAGGCGATAGGCAAGCAGGAATATGACGCCGCGATCGCGCAGCAGCGCACCGCCGAGGCGGACGTCGCGGCGGCGCAAGCCAATCTGCAATCGGCGCGACTGAACCTCGGCTATGCGACGGTAACGGCACCGATTTCGGGCCGCGCGCGGCGCGCCGAAGTGACCGAGGGTGCGCTGGTCAGTGCTGGTGCGGGCACCTTGCTCACGACGATCGAACAGATCGACCGCGTCTATGTCAATTTCGGCCAGTCGAGTTCGGACCTGATGGCGGTGCGGCGGGACATCTCGTCGGGCAAGCTGAGGGTTCCGCAGTTCGAGCGCGTCGAGGTGCAGTTGATCCTCGAGGATGGCAGCGCCTATCCCGTCGTCGGCCATCTCGATTTCCTCGACCTGTCAATCGACGAAGGCACCGGCACGGCAGCGCTGCGCGCCGAATTCCCGAACCCCGCCGACGTGCTGTTGCCCGGCCAGTTCGTGCGGGCGCGCATTTTCGTCGGCAACCGGTCCGACGGCGTGCTGATCCCGCAACGCGCGGTCAAGCTGACGGCGGATACGGCGACGGTAATGGTGCTCGACGCCAAGAATATCCCGACACCGCGCCCGGTCAAACTCGGCACCATGCTGGCCGGCCAATGGGCTATCCTCGAGGGACTGAAACCGGGCGACCGCGTGATCGTCGACGGGTTACAAAAGATCCAGCCGGGGCAGCCGGTCCGCGTCGCCAGCCCGACACCTGCCAAATCCGGCGCGTCGAAGCGCTGACGAAGGATCATCATGACCCCCCGTTTCTTCATCGACCGGCCCATTTTTTCCTGGGTCATCGCGATCGGTATCCTGCTGGCCGGGATCATCGCGCTCCGCAGCCTGCCGGTCGAGCAATATCCCTCGGTCGCGCCGCCTTCGCTGACGATCGGCGTCACCTATCCGGGCGCCGACGCGAGCACGCTGGAGCAGAATGTCACCCAGGTGATCGAGCAGGAGCTGAACGGGGTCGAGGGCTTCCTCTATATGGCCTCGACCAGCGAATCGAACGGTACGGCGTCGATCACCCTGACGTTCGAGGCGGGGACCGACATCGACAACGCCCAGATGGAGGTGCAGAATCGCCTTCGCCGCGTCGAACAGCGACTGCCCGAAGATGTACGCCGCCAGGGCATTTCGGTCACCGAGGCCAATTCGGGCTTTCTGCTGATCGTCGCGATCACCTCGAAAAGCGGCAACACCGCGCCGATGGACGTCAACAATCTGGCGAACACGCGCGTGCTCGACGAACTGCGGCGCGTCGGCGGCGTCGGCAACGTCCAGGCCTTTGCCCCCGAATATGCGATGCGCATCTGGCTCGATCCGCAGAAGCTCGCCTCCTACCGCCTGTCGGCCGCCGAAGCGCTGGGCGCGGTGCAGGAGCAGAATAGCCAGACGCCGGGCGGCCAGCTGGGCGACCAGCCGATCGCCAAGGGCGCGCAGCTCAACGCCGTCATCACGACGCAGGGCCGCTTCACGACGCCCGAGCAATTCGCCGGTATCATCCTGCGCGCCAATCCCGACGGATCGGCGGTCACGCTGGGCGACGTCGGGCGCGTCGAGCTGGGCGCGACCAACTATGTCTTTTCGGCCGAACTCAACGGAAAACCCTCGGCCGGGCTCGCGGTCCAGCTGACCCCGGGCGCCAACGCGCTGTCGACCGCGGCGGGCATCCGCGCGCGGATGGACGAATTGTCCAAGGGCTTCCCGCCCGACATCACCTGGTCGATCCCCTATGACACGACGCCCTTTGTCCGGCTGTCGATCGAAGAGGTGGTGATCACGCTTGCCGAGGCGATGGTGCTCGTCTTTCTGGTGATGTTCCTCTTCCTCCAGAATTGGCGCGCGACGGTAATCCCGACGATCGTGGTCCCGATCGCGCTCGCCGGCGCGTGCCTTGGCCTGTGGATGGCGGGCTTTTCGATCAACGTGCTGACCCTGTTCGGCATGGTGCTGGCGATCGGCATCCTCGTCGACGATGCGATCGTCGTGATCGAGAATGTCGAGCGCATCATGAACGAGGAGCATCTGTCGCCCTATGAGGCGACGGTAAAGGCGATGACGCAGATCACCAGCGCGATCATCGGCATCACGCTGGTACTGATCGCGGTGTTCATCCCGATGGCCTTTTTCCCCGGATCGACGGGCGGCATCTATCGCCAATTCTCGCTGACCCTTGCCATTTCGATCGCCTTTTCGGCGCTGCTTGCACTGACCCTGACGCCGGCGCTGTGCGCGACGCTGTTGAAGCCGCACGACCAGGCCAAGCCGAGCGGACTGATCGCCCAACGCGCCGACCGCTTCTTCGCCGGTTTCAACCGATGGTTCGGACGCACGACCGACGGCTATCAGCGGCACGTCGGCAAGATCCTGTCGGCCCCGCTACGCTGGCTCGGCATCTTCCTCGCGCTGGTGGCGATCACTGCCCTGCTCTTTACCCGCCTGCCGGGTTCGTTCCTGCCGCAGGAAGACCAAGGCTATCTGATCACCGTGATCCAGGCGCCGCCCGGCGCAACCACGCAACGCACCGATGCCGCGACGAGCCAGGTGAAAGCCTTTTTCGCCGACCAGCCGCAAGTCGCGAATATCGTGCTGCTGCGCGGGTTCAGCTTCTTTGGCCAGGGCCAGGCGAACGCGATCATGTTCACGCCGCTGAAGCCATGGGACGAACGCACGGGCGAAGGCGACAGCGCCGATGCGATTGCCGGCAAGGCGATGGGGACCTTCATGGGAATCAAGGAGGCCTTTGCGTTCTCGCTGAGCCCGCCGTCGATCCCCGAACTCGGCACGTCGAGCGGCTTTACCTTCAAGCTGCAGGACCGCGCCGGCAACGGGCGTGAGGCGCTGATCGCCGCGCGCAACCAGATGCTCGGCGGCGCGATGCAGAGCAAGCTGCTCGCCAACGTCCGGCCCGAGGGACAGGAAGATGCGCCCGTGCTGAAGGTAGATATCGACCGGATCAAGGCGCGCGCGCTCGGCCTGTCGATCGGCGACGTCAATGCGACGCTCGCGATCAGTTTCGGCAGCGCCTATGCCAACGACTTCACCCGCGAAGGCCGCGTGCTGCGCGTGCTGCTCCAGGCCGACGCCGCGAGCCGGATGACGCCGCAGGATGTGGTCGAGCTCCGCGTTCGCAGCGCTGCGGGCGACATGGTGCCCTTTGGGTCGTTCAGCACTGCCGAATGGTCGGCAGAAGCCCCCCAGCGCCAGCGCTATAACGGCTATCCCGCGATGACGATTTCGGGCGAGCCCGCGCCGGGCCAGTCGACCGGCGAAGCGATGGCCGAGATGGAGCGACTGGCAGAAGCACTGCCGCCCGGCTTCGCGTTCGAATGGACGGGTATTTCCTATGAGGAGAAGCAGTCGGCGGGGCAGATCGGCATGCTGCTCGGCCTGTCGCTCGTCGTCGTCTTCCTGCTGCTCGCGGCGCTCTATGAAAGCTGGTCGGTCCCGGTCTCGGTGCTGCTCGTCGTCCCGCTCGGCGTTCTCGGCGCGGTACTCTTTTCGATGCTCCGTGGCCTGTCCGCCGACATCTATTTCAACGTCGGGCTGATCACGATCATCGGCCTTGCCGCAAAGAACGCGATCCTGATCGTCGAATTCGCGATCGAGCAGGAGGCCGAGGGCAAGTCGACGCTCGACGCGGTGATGGAAGCAGTGAAGCTGCGTCTGCGCCCGATCATCATGACCAGCCTCGCCTTCATCCTCGGCATGGTGCCGCTCGTCATCGCCAGCGGCGCGGGCGCGGCGAGCCGTATCGCGGTGGGATCCGGCGTAATGGGCGGGATGATCGCGGCGACGTTGCTCGGCATCTTCTTCATTCCGCTCTTCTATCTGTCGGTGCGCAAGTGGATCAGCCGCAAGCGGCCCCCTGCCCCCGCCGAGAAAGGCCATCATGAGGAGCCCGGTCATGCGTAATGCGATCGCCGCATTGCTGGCGGCCACGACGCTCGCCGGATGCGTCAACATGGCGCCGACGCACGAACGACCGGCGCTGCCGACGGCCCCGGATTATCCCGCGGAGTTCGCCGGGGACGTGACGCTGGGGCAGCGAGCGACCGACGTCGCGTGGCGCGACTTCTTCGCCGACCCGCAGCTCGAAGTGCTGATCGCGCAGGCCGTGGAGCGCAACCGCGACCTCGCCGTCGCGATCGCGCAGATCGAGGAGGCGCGCGGACTGTACCGCATTCAGGCCGCCGACCGCCTGCCGACGGTCGGGGCGAGCGCCGACGCGGCGCGAACGCGGGGTCCGTCGCTGACCGGTCCGGGAGCCGACACCACCAGCCGCTATTCGGTCGGCGTCGGCGTCACCTCGTTCGAGCTCGATTTCTGGGGGCGGGTCAAGAATCTGTCCGAAGCGGCGCGCAGCCAATATCTGGCGACCGAGCAGGCCGAACGCGCTTTCCGCCTCGCGCTCGTCCGCGACGTTGCCTCGACCTATTTCGCCTCGCGCGGCGCCGAAGAGCAGATCAAGCTCGCCGAAGCGACGGTGACGAGCCGCAAGGAAGGGCTGCGCATCGCAAAGCGCCGCCTCGACGCGGGCGTGACGTCGGCGCTCGATTATCGCCAGTCCGAAACGCTGCTGACGCAGGCCGAAACACAGCTTGCGAGCCTGAAGCTGGGCAAGGCGCAGGCCGACAATTTCCTTGCCGTGCTGACCGGCGGCCCGGTGGCGGGGCCGCTGCCCGCGCCGCTGCCGCTCGTCGCGCAGGGCCAGTCGCCGACGCTGACCGCGGGGCTGCCGTCGGAGCTGCTCGTCGCGCGGCCGGATATCCTGGCCGCCGAGGAAAGGCTGCGTGCCGCACGCGCCAATATTGGCGCGGCGCGGGCGGCCTTCTTCCCGTCGATCTCGCTGACCGGCAACCTCGGCTTTGCGTCGGGGTCGCTCGACAATCTGTTTAGCAACAATGGCTTCGGGTGGAGCTTCGGCCCCTCGATCAGCCTGCCGATCTTCGATTTCGGGCGGAACAAGGGCAATCTGACCGTCGCCGAGGCGCGCGAGAATATCGCCGTCGCGACCTATGAGCGCACCGTCCAGGGCGCCTTCCGCGAAGTCGCCGACGCACTCGCGGGGCGCCGCTATCTCGCTGAACAGGTCGAGGCGCAGGAGCGCGGCACGCTGGCGACGCGCCAGATCGCCGACCTTGCGCGCAAGCGCTACCGCGAAGGCGTGTCGACCTATCTCGAAGTGCTCGATGCCGAGCGCAACCTGTTCGCGTCCGAACAGACATTGATCGAGCTGCGCCGCGCGCAGATCGACAATCTGGTCACGCTGTATGTCGCATTGGGCGGCGGGCTGGTCGAGCGGCGCTGAACCGGCTTCGCCCGGTCAGTGTTTCAGATACTGGCTGGGCGGAACGCCGAAGGCGCGGCGGAACATCGCCGCGAAGCCGCTGGGGCTGTCATAACCGACCTCATAGGTCACCTGGGTAATCGACGCGCCCGCGGCGAGGAGCGACAGCGCCTCCATCAACCGTACCTGCTGACGCCAGACGGCGAGGCCCATGCCGGTTTCCTGCTTGAAACTGCGCGTGAAGGTGCGGCGGCCCATCGCGGCAAGATCGGCCCAGTCGTCGATATCGCGCGGGTCCGACGGATCGCCGAGGATCGCGTTGCAAACGCGCAGCAGGCGCGGGTCGGACGGCATCGACACCTGATAGGGCGCGTTCGGCATCCTCTCGATCTCGTCGAGCAGGAGGCCGATGATCCGTCCCTCACGCCCCGCCACGTCATAAAGCGGCGGAAAGTCGCAAGCTTCGAGGATCAGAGATTTGAGCAGGTTCGACACTTCGAAGACGCGGCATTCTTTGGTTTCTTCGCCCGGCGCGCTCGGCAGATAGAGGGTGCGCAGCGACACCGGGCCGCGGCAAGCAACCTCATGCTTCATGCCCGCCGGCAGCCAGACGGCGCGCTGCGGCGGGATGACGAAGCTGGTTTCGGGCGTCCGCACCGACATCACCCCCGCCGAGGCGTAGAGGATCTGCACATGCTCGTGGCTGTGCATCGGATCGACGAAGCCCGCGGGATATTCATCCTGCAGCGCGATCACCGGGCGATCGAACGAAAGAACGTCGACGCTGTGCTTCATGGCCCAATCTCCACAAATATCAGCTGAAGCCACCCTACAGGCCTTGCACGTCACTGAACAGTCACAAGAGCGCCAATGGCCTATGCGACGTGGTGATTGGCCCGAATGGGCGATAGAAAAGCGCTGGCAAAGGCTATCAAACCAGAAACGACCGGTACGGGGAAGGATTGCCAATATGTCGAAAGGCTTAGACGCCGTGCAGGATGACATGGTCGACCCCGATATCCGCCGCTTTGTGGATGCGATCAACGCCGCTTATGCCGCACATGCCGCGCCCGCCGATGCGGCGATGGACGAGCGCCGCGCGATCGCCGAACGCGTGCGTCAGCCGTGGCGCACCGGTGGCCCGATCATGGCGGAGAGCGTCGATCTGGACATGGATGGCATCCGCCTGCGCCTGCACCGCCCGGTCGCGGACGAAAAGCTGCCCGTGATGCTCTATATTCACGGCGGCGGCTGGACCTTGTTCAGCATCGACACCCACGACCGGCTGATGCGCGAATATGCGGCGCGCGCCGGGATCGCGGTCGTCGGGATCGATTACAGCCTGGCGCCCGAGCATAAATTCCCGGTCGCGCTGCACGAATGTTCGGCGGCGCTCGAATGGATCGCGGACAATGCCGGACGGCTGAACCTCGATGCTTCGCGCGTGCTGATCGGCGGCGATTCCGCCGGGGCGAACCTGTCGGTCGCGACCTGCCTGCTCCGCCGCGGCGAGGGCAAGACGCTGCCTGCGGCGATGCTGCTCAACTATGGCGCCTTCGCGCCCGAACATCTGCCGAGCTATGCGCGATATGGCGGCGACGGCTTTTCGCTCGAAGCAGGCGAGATGGATATCTTCTGGGCCAATTATGCGGGCGATGCCGAAGAGCTGACCAATCCCCTCGTCGTCCCGCTGCGCGCCGAGTTGAGCGGCCTTCCACCGGCGTTCCTCGCGATCGCCGAGTGCGACATATTGGCCGACTGCAACCACAGCTTCGCCGAAGCGCTGACGAAGGCGGGTGTGCCGGCGCGCAGCATCGTCTATCGCGGCGCGACGCACAGCTTCCTCGAAGCGATGTCGATCGCGCCGCTCGCCAGCCGCGCCCTCGACGATCAGGCGGACTGGATTCGGGAGACTATCGGCCATGGCAGCGCTGTATGATCCGAAGGACGCGGCGGATATCCGCCGGCTGATCGCCGGGTATCCGCTCGCCTGGCTGATATCGCGCGGCTTCAACGCGAGCCCGCTGCCGCTGCTCGCCGAGACCGACGATGCCGGCGATGTGGTCGCGCTGTTCGGGCATTGCGCACTCGGCAATCCACTGGTCGAAGACTTCCGTCGCGACCCGCACGGGCTGATCCTGTTCAACGGACCGCAGGGCTATGTGCCAACGCCGCTGCTGTCGAAGCCCGACTGGGCGCCGACATGGAATTACGCGGTGCTGCGTTTCGAGATCGAGGTCGAGTTTGTCGGTGACGAGACGCGCGAGGCGATCGAGCGGCTGGTCGCGGCGATGGAAGCGGGCGACTGGTCGACGGAGCGGCTCGGCGCGCGCTATGAGGTGATGCTCGGCCAGATCATCGCGTTCCGCGCGCATGTCCGGTCGGCGCGGCACAGCTTCAAGCTGGGCCAGGATGAAAGCGACCAGGGTTTTGCGGAGATCGTCACGGGCCACCCCGACCGGACGCTTGCCGAATGGATGGAAGGACAGGCGCAAAGGTGAAGCTTTTCTTCGACGATCGGCAACTTCTCCACACGCCGCTGCGCGAACTGCACAATGGCGAATGGACGCCCTATGCCGAAAATGTCGAGCGGCCGCGCTCGATCCTCAAGCAATATGAGGATTGGCAGTCGGTGCGCGATTTCGGCATGGCGCCGCTGGAAGCGGTGCACGACGCCGGCTATCTCGCCTTCCTGCAGCGTGCGCATGCCGACTGGCTCGCGGCGGGGCGGAGCGGCGATGCGATCGGCTATACCTTCCCCGTCGTGCGGCGGCGGCCGCTGAGCTTCGGGCGCATCGATGCCGATATCGGCGCCTACAGCTTCGACGCCGCGACGCCGATCGCGTCGGGCACGTGGGACGCGGCCTATTGGTCGGCGCAGACCGCGCTGTCGGCGCTTGCCGCAATGAAGGATAACGGCGACGCCCATGCGTTCGCGCTGTGCCGCCCGCCCGGTCATCATGCCGGGCGCGACTATATGGGCGGCTATTGCTACCTCAACAACGCCGCGATCGCGGCGCGGCAGGCGCAGGCGAAGGGTCTCGGGCCGGTTGCGGTGCTCGATATCGACTATCATCACGGCAACGGAACGCAGGACATCTTTTACGAAGATGGCGATGTCTTCTTCGCCTCGATCCACGCCAACCCCGCAACCGACTATCCCTTTTACTGGGGGCATGAAGACGAGCGCGGCCAGGGCGCGGGCGAAGGGTCGACGCTCAACATCCCGCTGCCGCGCGGCACCGATGGCGCGGCCTATCGCCCTGCCCTCGACGGGGCGCTCGCCGCGATTGCGGATTGGGGGGCGCGGTTCGTCGTGCTGTCGTTTGGCGCCGATACGCACAGCAGCGACCCCATCTCGAACTTCCTGCTCGAGCGCGCGGATTATGTCGAACTGGCGGGCGCGATTTCGGCGCTCGGCGTGCCGGTGTTGATCGTGATGGAGGGCGGCTATGCCGTCGGCGACCTCGGGGCCAACGTCGCCGCTTTTCTTTCGGGTTTTTAGTCCTCCCTGTCGCGCAGCGATGGGGAGGTGGCAGCGCGCAGCGCTGACGGAGGGG
>CAUUIU010000072.1:0-11323 GCA_963545025.1 uncultured Sphingopyxis sp.
CTATAGGCCTGATCGATCACGAACAGAACATTCTTGGGCAGCCCGGCATAGAGTCGCGCGACCTCTTCGCGCGTCGCGAGCGTGCCCGTCGGGTTGTTCGGATTGGCGAGATAGACGACGCGCGTCTTGTCGGTCACTGCCGCGAGCAGCGCATCGACGTCGGTCGCATAGTCACGGTCGTCGGCCTCGACCGGCACCGCGCCGACCCGGCGCGCCGCGATTTCATAGACCGCAAAGCCGTAGCGCACATAGAGAATCTCGTCGCCGGCGCCAGCATAGGTGCCCGCCGCGAGGTGCAGCAGCTCGTCGGACCCGTTGCCACAGATCACCCGCGCCGGATCGAGCCCGAACTTCGCCGCGATCGTCGCGCGCAGCTCGTTCGACCCCGGATCGGGATAGCGCGACAGCGCGTCGGGCGCCGCCTGAGCCGCAGCAAAGGCGGCGCGCGCATTCTCGCCCGTGCCGAGCGGATTTTCGTTCGCGCTGAGCTTGATCAGCGGGCGCCCGTCGGCACCGGCCGACTTGCCGGGAACATAGGGGGCGATGCCGCTGATCCACGGCTTCGGGCTAAGGGTCGCGCTGTCGTCGGTCATGCGGCGCGGTTTAGCGGCTGTGCGGCCCAAGTCCAGCATCTAGTCCAGCACGTTGACACGCCCCGCGCACCCGCTTAGCCCCGCGCGAACCATGGCGAGCCTGCTCCACGATATTCAGCATCACAGCGTAACGATCGCCGCCCCGCTGGCGCTCGACAGCGGCCAGCTGCTGCCGTCGGTGACGATCGCCTATCAAAGCTATGGGGTGCTGAGCGCGGACAAGTCGAACGCGGTGCTCATCTGCCACGCGCTCACCGGCGACCAATATGTCGCGAGCGACCACCCGGCGACGGGCAAGCCCGGATGGTGGGCGCGCATGGTCGGTCCCGGCAAGCCGATCGACACCGACCGTTTCCACGTCATCTGCGCTAATGTGCTGGGCAGTTGCATGGGATCGAGCGGCCCGGCGAGTCCCGACGCCGCAACCGGCGCACCGCTCGGCATGGCCTTTCCCGTCATCACGATCACCGACATGGTGCGCGCGCAGGCGATGCTGCTCGATCATCTCGGAATTTCGCGACTTCATGCCGTCGTCGGCGGGTCGATGGGCGGGATGCAGGCGCTCGCCTGGGCCGCAACCTATCCCGAACGCCTCGCCTCGGCGCTCGTCATCGCCAGCGCGGCGCGGCATTCGGCGCAGAATATCGCGTTCCATGAAGTCGGGCGTCAGGCGATCATGGCCGACCCCGACTGGCAGGACGGCCAATATTATGGCAGCACGCGCGCGCCGACCAAGGGCCTCGCGGTCGCGCGCATGGCGGCGCACATCACCTATTTGTCCGAGGAAGGGCTGACCGAGAAGTTCGGCCGCCGCCTGCAGGCGCGCGATATCAAGAGCTTCGGCTTTGACGCCGATTTCCAGATCGAATCCTATCTGCGGCATCAGGGGCTCGCCTTCACCGATCGCTTCGACGCCAACGCCTATCTCTACATCACGCGCGCGATGGACTATTTTGACCTCGCCGATCCGCACGACGGGCGGCTTGCAGGTGCCTTCGCCGCGGCAAGGGACGTGCGCTTCACCCTCGTCAGCTTCGACACCGACTGGCTCTATCCGACCGCCGAATCGCGCCGCGTCGTGCAGGCGCTGCAAAGCGTCGGCGCGGCGGCGAGCTTCGTCGAGCTGTCGGCGCCGTTCGGCCACGACAGCTTCCTGCTCGACGTTCCTGCCCTCGATCGCCTCGTCGCCGGCGCCTTGGGATCGGGTCTCTGATGGCGCTGCGCCCCGACCTCGCGATCATCGCCGACGCTGTGCCGTCATCGGCGCGCGTACTCGACGTCGGCTGCGGCGACGGTGAGCTGATGGTTGCACTGCGCAACAAGGGGGTCGATGCGCGCGGGTTGGAGATCGATCCCGCCAACGTCACCGCGGCGATCGCGCGGGGCCAGTCGGTGGTTCAGGGAGACGCCAACCGCGATCTCGCCGACTATCCCGACGACGCCTTCGACTATGCGATCCTCTCGCAGACGCTGCAGACCACCGAGCGCCCCGACCTGGTCGTGGGCGAGCTCCTGCGCATCGCGCCGCGCGCCTTCGTCAGCTTTCCCAATTTCGCCCACTGGCGCGTTCGCCTCGCCTTGCTGTGGGGCGGGCGGATGCCGGTGACGCGGCTGCTGCCGGTGGCCTGGTACGAAACCCCGAATATCCACCACGTCACGGTCAGCGATTTTCGTGATCTCGTCCGCGAAAAGGGTATCAAGGTCGAGCGGGCGTGGCACCTGTCGGGCGACAAGCCGGCGAGCGACGCCGCCGCAAGCTGGCGCGCCGAACATGCGATCTTTTTGATTTCGCGTACCTAAATCCTCCCTGCGGCGAAGCCGTGGGGAGGGGGACCGCTCGCGAAGCGAGTGGTGGAGGGGCCGCGACCTCACGCAAAAGCCCCTCCGTCAGCGCTTCGCGCTGCCACCTCCCCATCGCTTCGCGACAGGGAGGATATTGAATCAATCCTGCTTCTTGAGCCCGTTCGCGAGCAGGTCGTTCGCGATCGCGGCGATCTCCGAAATGTCACTCTCGGTGTCCCACAATCCGTACCGCATCCCCAGAAACACGTTCATCCCGCCGATCGCCCAGGCGTGAATCTCGCCGACGTCGGCGCGGATCTCGCCGCGCGCCGCGCCGCCCTCCAGCCGCTGGCGCACGCGCGCCACCGTCGTCTCATAGTGGCGGCGATAGCTCGCATAATCGACGAACTCGGCCTCATCGATGATCCGGTAGATCTCCTTGTGCTCGCGTACAAAGCCGAGATAGGATTCGAGCCCGATGCGTTCGGCGCTGATCCCATCGGGCGCCGCCTGCACCAGCGGCGTCACGTGATCGCGCAACTGCTCGCTCATATAGCGGACGAGCGCCTGGAAGATTTCGTCCTTCGAATCGAAATAGGTATAGAAACTTCCGAGCGCGGTCCCCGCGCGCCGCGTGATCGCGCTGATCGACGCTTCATGGAATCCGCGCTCACCGAATTCGATCGCCGCCGCGTCGAGCAGCTTGCGCAGCGTCCGCCGCCCGCGTTCGGTGCGCGGCGTCTTGTCGCGGGCTTCGCTCGCGCCATTTCCCGTCTCGGCTTGCGGCTGATCCATGACTGCCTTCCGTCTCCCCTCCGTTCGGCCTCCCCTGCATCGTGGCTTTTCCGCACCACAAGCAAGCAAAAAACGACGGACGCATATTCCAAGTTGAAACTTGGTTCATGTTTCATTATTGGCTGGCGCACGGCTTGGCAAGCACCAGGCTCAACAAAAGCAAAGGGTGGCGAGGGGTCACCCGCACATGGGAGAGTCTTCATGCGTCCTTTCGCCCGCACCCTGCGCAGCGCCGTCCTCGCCACGAGCGCGCTCTCGATGCTTGCTTTCGCCCCCGCCGCCTTCGCCCAGAGCGCTGATGCCCAAGAAGGCGCGACCGCCGACAGCGGCGACAATGAAATCATCGTCACCGCTCGCCGCCGCGACGAACGTTTGATCGACGTTCCGGTCGCGATCACCGCTTATTCGGGCGAGGCGCTCGAAAAAGCCGGCGCGATCGACATCACCGACATCGGCCAGACGACGCCGAACACCACGCTCGAGGTTTCGCGCGGCACCAACTCGACGCTCAGCGCCTTCATCCGCGGCGTCGGCCAGCAGGATCCGGTCTCGGGCTTCGAACAGGGCGTCGGCATCTATCTCGACGACGTCTATCTCAACCGTCCACAGGCCGCGGTGCTCGATATCTACGACGTCGAGCGGATCGAAGTGCTGCGCGGGCCGCAAGGCACGCTCTATGGCCGCAACACCATCGGCGGCGCGGTCAAATATGTAACCCGGCAGTTGCCCGAGGACTTCTCGCTGCGGATCAAGGGCACCTATGGCACCTATGACCAGGCCGACCTTGTGATCACCGCAAGCGCGCCGATCGGCGATATCGTGCGGGTCGGAGCATCGGGGGCGCGCCTGTCGCGCGGCGGTTTCGGTGACAATTTCACGACCGGCCTCGAAAACTACAACAAGGATATATGGGCGGGCCGCGGCACGGTCGAACTCGGCGGCTATGGCGCACCCGTCCTCATTCGCATTTCGGGCGACTATACCAAGGACAAGAGCAACCCGCGCGGCGGCACGCGCCTGATCCCCGGCCTGCTCTCGGGTGCGCCGGTCCTCGACAATGTCTTCGACACCCGCGGCGGCCTCAACGACCCCAAGCAGGAAATCGAATCCTACGGGCTCGCGATGAACGTCACCGTCAATCTCAGCGACACGGTCACGCTCCGATCGATCAGCGCATGGCGCAAGGACACGTCGGCGACCCCGATCGATTTCGATGCGCTGCCCGCGGTCGACGTCGATGTTCCCGGCTTCTATTTCAACGAACAGGTCAGCCAGGAATTCCAGCTTCTGTACGAAGGCGACAAGCTCAACGGCCTGCTCGGCTTCTATTATCTCGACGCCACCGCCGACACCTTGTTCGACGTGCGCATCTTCAACAACCTCGCGGGCCTGACCGCCTTCACCGAAGCCGACGTCGATACCCGGACCTTCGCGGTGTTCGGCGACGTCACCTATGATTTCACCGAGCAGCTCAGCCTGTCGGTCGGCGGCCGCTACACCTGGGACCGCCGCGACGCATCGATCCTGCGCCAGAATTATCTCGGCGGCGGCTCGCCGGTGTTCGGCGGCGCCGGCTTGCCCTTCGGCGCGCCCGGCACCGATTTCGAGGGCAGCCGCAACTTCAACAAATTCACCCCGCGCGCCTCGCTGTCGTTCAAGCCGACGCCCGACCATAATGTCTACGCCAGCTATTCGCAGGGCTTCAAGGGCGGCGGCTTCGACCCGCGTGGCGTCGGCGCCAACGCCCCCGACACCGACGGCAACGGCATCCGCAGCGATGACGAAATCGCCGCTTTCCTGAGCTTCCGCCCCGAAAAGGTCGAAAGCTATGAACTCGGCTATAAGGGGAATTTGTTCGACGGCGGCCTCAGCGTCGCGATCGCCGGCTTCTACGCCGACTATACCGACGTCCAGATCCCGGGCTCGGTCGCCTGCACGGTCGGCGGCCTGCCAAGCTTCTGCGGCATCGTGTCAAACGCCGGCAAGGCGACCTTCAAGGGCCTCGAATTCGAAGGCCGCGCGCGGCTCGGCGAGGATCTGGCGACGGCGGGCGACCGGCTGACGCTGTCGACGGCGCTTGGCTATATCGATGCGCAGTACAAGCGCTTCATCACCAACATCGCCGGCGTGCCGACCGATGTCGCCGCGTTCCGCGAGGTCCAGAACACACCGAAATGGACCGCCAGCGGCAACCTCGCCTATTCGACCCCGGTCGGCGACGGCGAACTCAGCTTCGGCACGACGCTGTCATACCGCAGCAAGACCAATCAGTTCGAAATCCCGAACCCCTATATCGACCAAAAGGGCTTCGCCCTGTGGGACGCCAGCCTCGTCTATACCGCACCCGACGATCGCTGGAGCCTCGGGGTGTTCGGCAAGAATCTGACCGACAAGGAATATAAGACGTCGGGCTATACCTTCATCAACGTCAATCCGGTCACCGGCGTGCCCGCTACGACGCCCAACGGCCTGCCGACCTCGGCGCTCGGCCGCGAGGGTACGCTGACCGCTTTCTACGGCAATCCGCGCCAGGTCTTCGTCACCGGGACCGTCAAGTTCTAAACCGAAAAACGGGGGAAAGGGGCGCCCGCTGCGGCGCCCCTTTTTTTATGACGCCAGCGGCGGCGCACCAGCCCGGGCAACCATTCGTTCGCCATCAATGACGATCGGGCTCCCAAGCCCGTCGACAAAGGCGCCCTCGGGCCGGAACCGCATCCCGCGCGCCTGCACCTGCGGATCGGCGAACACGCCGGCGATGTCGTTGATCGGGCCCGCGGGCACATCTTCGGCTTCGAGCGCGAGCGACAGCGGCTGCGCCTCCCACCCCGCGATCTTTGCCGCGAGCAGCGGAATCAGCGCGGTCCGATTGGCCAGCCGCGCCGCATTGGTCGCGAAACGCACGTCATCGGGCCAGCCGGGCTCGCCGAGGATCATACATAATTTACGAAACTGGCCGTCGTTGCCGACCGCGATCACCAGCTGGCCGTCGGCGGTCGCGAACGCCTGATAGGGGACGACATTGGCGTGGCCATTGCCCATCCGCCGCGGCGAAACCCCGCTTACCAGATAGTTGGCCGCCTGATTCGCGAGCACGCCGACCTGACAATCGAGCAGCGCCATATCGATATGCGCGCCCTTCCCTGTGGCGTCACGACGCCGCAGCGCGGCGAGGATCGCGACGGTCGAATACATTCCGGTGAAGATATCGGCATAGGCGATGCCCGCTTTTTGCGGCGGCCCGTCGGGTTCGCCCGTCAACGACATCGCGCCGCCCATTGCCTGAATGATGAAATCATAACCGGCGCGATGGGAATAGGGGCCCGTCTGGCCGAAACCGGTGATCGAACAGACGATCAGTCGCGGAAAATCGGCGCAGAGCGTCGCGGGATCGAGCCCATATTTGGCAAGGCCGCCGAGCTTGTAATTCTCGATCATGACATCGGCGCCCGCGATCAGCGCGCGCACTTCGCCCTGCCCCGCTGGTGTCGCTATATCGATCGCGACCCCCGATTTGCCCCGGTTGGTGCTGTGATAATAGGCCGCGCCCAGATTTTCGCCGTCGGCGCCGGTGACGAAGGGCGGGCCCCAGCTGCGCGTGTCGTCGCCGGCTCCCGGCCGTTCGACCTTGATCACCTCGGCCCCCAGATCGGCGAGCAATTGCCCGCACCAGGGCCCCGCCAGCACCCGCGCCAGTTCGACGACGCGGATGCCTTCGAGTGGCTTAGGCAAAGGCCGAAATGCCCGTGATCGCGCGGCCGAGGATCAGCGCATGGACGTCGTGCGTGCCCTCATAGGTGTTCACCGTCTCGAGGTTCACCGCGTGACGGATCACATGATAATCGGCCGAAATGCCGTTGCCGCCGTGCATGTCGCGCGCGACCCGTGCGATATCGAGCGCCTTGCCGCAATTGTTGCGCTTCAAAAAGCTGATCATGTCGGGCGCCAGATGCCCCTCGTCGATCAGCCGCCCGACGCGCAGCGCCGCCTGGGTGCCGAGCGCGATTTCGGTGAGCATGTTCGCGAGCTTCAGCTGGACGATCTGGTTTGCCGCGAGCGGGCGCCCGAACTGCTTGCGCTCGCCGGTATAATTGCGCGCCGCTTCATAGCAGAATTCGGCGGCGCCCATCGCGCCCCAGCCGATGCCGTAGCGTGCGCGGTTGAGGCAGCCGAACGGGCCCTTCAGCCCCGACACATGCGGCAGCAGCGCATCCTCGCCGACCTCGACCGAATCCATCACGATTTCGCCGGTGACAGAGGCGCGCAGGCTCACCTTGCCCTCGATCTTCGGGGCCGACAGGCCCTTCATGCCCTTTTCGAGCAGGAAGCCGCGGATCGCGCCGTCGTGCGCGTCGGATTTCGCCCACACGACGAAAACGTCGGCGATCGGCGAGTTGGTGATCCACATTTTCGCGCCCTTGAGGCGGTAGCCGCCTGCGATCTTTTCGGCGCGCGTGCGCATCCCGCCGGGATCGCTGCCCGCATCGGGCTCGGTCAGCCCGAAACAGCCGACGAGTTCGCCCGAGGTCAGCCCGGGCAAGAACTTCCGCTTCTGCTCCTCGCTGCCATAGGCGTTGATCGGATGGATCACGAGCGAGCTCTGCACCGAACAGGCGGAGCGGTACCCCGAATCGATGCGCTCGACCTCGCGCGCGATCAGCCCGTAGCTGACATAATTCAGCCCCGCGCCGCCATATTCGGGGTCGATCGTCGCGCCAAGCAGCCCCAGCGCGCCCATTTCGGACATGATCTCGCGGTCGAATCGCTCGTCGAGAAAGGCCGAGGTGACGCGCGGCAGCAGCTCGCCTTCGGCATAGGCGCGCGCGGCGTCGCGCACCATGCGCTCCTCTTCGCTCAGCTGAGCGTCGAGCAGAAGAGGATCGAGGGGGTCGAGCATTTCGACGCGCTGCGGATCGGCGAGGGCCATGGGATTCGCTTTCTTTGTGACGGACGGCCCGGCGGGGCCGCGTCAGGGAGTCGGAGCGGCCGTTTTGCGGGCCATCGCGGCAGCGGGGCTGTCGCGCGGTTCCAGTATCGCGGCGGTCTCGATCAGGTCAAGCGCACGCCGCGCCTCATGATAGCGGCGCGCATCCATCAACCATGCGTTGCCCGCCACAGCCCCGGGCATCGCCTCAACCTCGGCGATCGCCATGTCGACCTGACCGGCGGCGAGATAGCGGCGCGCGCGGTCGAGCCGTTCGGAGGCGCGCGTCGACTGGGTGCCCGCGGGGCGCACGACAAACAATTCGCCAAGTTCGCGGCGCATCCCGGTCCACAAGCTGCCCTGCCCCTCGTCGCCGCGGCCGATCAATTGCGGCGCAAGCGCGTCGATTTCAGTCCGCAGCTGTTCGAGCGTGACCGGATCGCGCGACGTGTCGATGATCGTCTTCACCGCATTGGGCTGCGCGTCGCCGAAACGCAGCCGCAGCTGCGCGTCGAGATAGCCGAGCGACAGGCCGCGATCGAGCGCGCGGCGCACCGCGAAGGCGACGAGCAGCCCTTCGGCGCGCGAGGCGTTGCCCGAGGCCGATTCCGCCTGCAAGGTGATGCGCGACAGCCGCTGCTCGAGTTCGGCGACGCGCGCCGCCAGCGCGTTGGCGCCGTCGACCGGCGCAACGACCAGCGCTTGCTGGCCGGCCGCCGGATCGCCGACAACACCCAGCGCGCCACCGGGCGTCGGCGTATCGGCAACCGTCGTCACCGTGGGAGTCTTTTCGCCGGCGAGCCACTGGCTCATCGCCCATCCGCCGCCGCCGATACCGATCAGCAGCAGGATGAAGGCGCCGATGGCGAGCGAGCGAAACGATGGCCCCCTCGCAGGGGCCGCGCCGTCCGCGGGCGCGGCGGTGTCGATGCTGTCGATAGCCATGTATTTCTTTCGAACGACCCTGTTATTCGCCCTTGTGGCACAAAGCATGCGCCTCTGCCAACATCGCCGCGTCGTCGCGGCGTCCGGAAATGACGCGCGCGGCCCAGCCGTCGCCCGCCGCCGCGGCTACGGCGGAACTGATCGCGACCAGCGAAAGATGCCCTCGCGCCGCGCCGACAAGCTCCGCGATTCGCGCCGCCCCGCGCACCGAATGGGCAAGCAGCACGGCGGGCCCGGATATCGCCGCCGTCCACGCCCCCGGCGGATCCACCGGATCGACGGCGTAGCAGGGCAGCGGCGTCAACGCCGCGCCCCTCGCATCGAAAACCGACCGGTCTCGCCCGCAAAGCCACAGGATATCAGAGACTTTCTCTGACGCCATGGCATCAAGAAGCCCTTGGGCATCGGTCTCGCCGATCATCGCCACCGAGAGGCCGGCCGCGCTCGCCGCCTCTGCCGTTGCGGCGCCAACCGCGTAAGCCGGGAGCATCGCCAGACGCGCAAGCTCCGTTCCCGCAAGCCGCACCGCCTGCGCGCTCGTCAACAGCAGGGCATCGAAATCCCCAGGTTTGGGCGCAGACCAGGCGATAGGATGCGCGGCGAAGAGCGGCATCGCGCGTGCGTCCAGTCCCATCGCCTCCGCCCGCCGCACCGTCACCGTCGCGCCCGGTTCAGGCCGCGTGACGATCAGCGGCAGGCCGCGCGTCATTTCTGGAACAGCCGCCGCACCGCTTCGGGCGCTTCGCCGAGCAAACGCTCGGCAAGCGCCTTGGCGTCATCAAGGCCGCTCAACAGCACATGCCCGGCAGCATGTTCGGCGCCGTCGTCCGAAAAAATCTCGGCATCTAGGCGCAGGGTGCGACCGTCGAGCCACTGCGCATAGGCCGCGACCGGCGAGCGGCAATCGCCGCCAAGCGCCGCCAGAAAAGCCCGCTCGGCCGCCACGGCGTCATGCGTCGGCGTGTGATCGATTGCGCGCAGCAGCGCGAGCGTCGCCGCATCGTCGTCACGGCACTCGATCCCGATCGCCCCCTGCGACGCCGCGGGCAGCAACAACCCGACATCCTGCACCGCGCCGACATCGTGCATCCCCAGCCGGTCGAGCCCCGCGGCGGCGAGCAGCGTCGCGTCGACCTCGCCGCCCGCGACCTTCGACAGCCGCGTCGCGACATTGCCGCGCAGCAGCGTCGTTTCGATATCAGGCCGCAGCCTTTTCACCTGCGCCGCGCGCCGCGGACTGCTTGTGCCCAGCCGCGCGCCGGGCGGCAGATCGGCAATCGCCGTCGCATCGAGCCCGTCGCGCACCACCAGCCGGTCGCGCGGATCGGCACGCTCGAGCATCGCGCCGAGCCGAAAACGCGCATCGCGCAGCGTCTCGACATCCTTCAGCGAATGGACGGCAATATCGATCTCCCCCGCATCGAGGGCGGCGTCGAGTTCGCGTGTCCAAAGCGCCTTGCCGCCCACTTCGGCGAGCGCGCGGTCCTGAATCCTGTCGCCGGTCGCCGTCATCGGCACAATTTCGAGCGCTTCGGTCGCCATGCCATGGCTGGCAATCAGCGCCGCCATCGCCATATGTGCCTGGGCCATCGCGAGCGGCGAGGCCCGTGTGCCGATACGCAGCGGCTTTTCGGGAGTCGGAAGTTCATTCATCGGCCCCGCTGCTAGCGCGGCTTGCCCTCGCGATAAAGGGGCGGGTAAAGGGGCACGCAATAATATGACTCTGATCCTCGGCCTCGAATCGAGCTGCGACGAAACCGCAGTGGCGCTCGTCGACAGCGACCGGCGCATTCTGGCGCACCGCGTCGCGGGGCAGGAGGCCGAACATCGCCCCTATGGCGGCGTCGTGCCCGAAATCGCCGCGCGCGCGCATGTCGACCGGCTCGCCCCCCTCGTCGAGGCGGTGCTGGCGGACGCGGGCGTGACGCTCGCCGACGTCGACGCGATCGCCGCGACCGCCGGGCCCGGACTCATCGGCGGCGTGATGGTCGGGCTCGTCACCGGCAAGGCGCTCGCCCACGCCGCGAACAAACCGCTGATCGCGGTCAACCATCTCGAAGGCCATGCGCTGTCGCCGCGGCTCGTCGAACCCGATCTGCAATTTCCCTATCTGCTGCTGCTCGTGTCGGGTGGCCACTGCCAGCTATTGCTCGTCAAGGGCGTCGACGATTATCGCCGCTTCGCCACAACCATCGACGACGCGGCAGGAGAAGCGTTCGACAAGACTGCAAAGCTGCTCGGCCTCGACTATCCCTGTCTCTTATACACATCTGACGCTGCCGACGAA
>CAUUIU010000073.1:0-11284 GCA_963545025.1 uncultured Sphingopyxis sp.
CTCAGTGTCTCGTGGGCTCGGAGATGTGTATAAGAGACAGATCGATAGAGTTCCGACGCGTCGGGATCGTCGGTGTGAATCTGCGGCGACAGATTATCGAGGATGGTGATGCTGTGGCCGCGCTCGATCAGATGCAGCGCCAGCCTCGAACCGATGAAGCCCGCACCGCCGGTAATCAGGATACGCATTGAAATCTCATTCCTTTTTGGTCCCGGATTCGCGAACGAGCGCGGAAGCCTATAGACGGTCGCCTATATGGCGCGCAAATATTTGCCGTCAGGCGACGTCGCGATCCGCGGGGATTTTCTTGAGTCCCAGCACGTTGAGGAACAGGTCGCGGATGAAGATGCCCTTGAAGTTGTAGCGCAGCAGGATTTCGGGCCGCTGGATCACGCGCACCAGCCAGGCAAGCCGCAGCTTGAACCAGATCGGGGCGATCATCTTGCGGTTGCCCGCGAACCAGTCGAAAACCGCGCCGATCGCGACCGTCAGCCCCGCATCGAGCCGGTCGCGATGTTCCCACGCCCATTTCTCCTGCTTCGGGGCGGTCATGCCGATGAACAGCACGTCGGGCTTGAACGCATTGATCGCCTCGATCATCGCGTCATTGTCCGCATCGCTGAATTCCGGTTTGAACGGCGGCGAATAGGATGCGATCGTGACGTTCGGATAGCGCTTCGCCGCTTCGGCTTCCATTTTTCGCAGGGTGGCGTCCGAAGCGCCGAGGTAAAAGCCCCTGCCCCCGATCTTGTTCAGCTTTTCCATATAGTAAAAGAAGACGTCGGGCCCCTGGTTCGGCTTGATCTTCTGCCCGCGCGTCAAAATGCTGCCCAACGCGAAATAGACGCCGTCGAGCACCAGATAGTCGGTTTCGCGCAGCGCCTGCCGGAACACCGGGTCCTTGGTCGTGATGCCATAGGAGATGGGGCTGATCGTATTCAACGTGCGGCACGGCCTTTCGAGCGGAATGGCGTCGAGCGTATCGTTGAAGACGTTGAAACCGAAGACTTCGACTTCATTGGCCTTGGGCGGGCGCAGGGGCATTACAGCTTGTTCACTTTCCATGGAAAAACGCGCGGCCTTTAGGGCAACCGCCCTGCAACGGCAAGCAGGGGAGCCGCCTTGCGCGGTCAGTCGACCAGATTCCGGACCCAGTTTTCGAGATGCAGATGATCGGCCTTGAGCGCGCTGGTCAGCGGCGCCTTGATGAATTCGGCCAATCCGTCGAGACTGTCGCCGTCGCGGATCAATATCCGGTCGGGTGCGAAAAAGGGCTCATCCGCGACATGCGGATTCGACGTGACGATTTTTTTGCCAGCGCACAGATTCTCGACGAGGCGCATCGTATAACCGCTCTGCCGGTGGTTCGGAAAATCGAACACAGCGGTCGAACCGCGCATCATGTCGACGATCTCGCTCGTCCCGATCGGCTCGAGCGACATTTCGGGCCACAGCTTCCCCTCCTGCCGCAGCTTCAGATACATCGGCGGGCTGACGTGCAGGAACATCCGGGTCCGCAGATCATGCGCCGCCGCATAGTCGCGCAGCCGCGCGAGCGCCGCATAGCGCTCCATGCTGTGCACCGAGCCGACGAAATAGATGTCATGGTCGGCGCCCGCCGGCTCCTCGGCCATCGCCGAATATTCGGGAAGCGCGAACAGCGGCAGATACTCGATGCCGAGCGCACGGGCGTCCTCGATATCGAAGGTGAGCGCACGGTCGAAAAAGGATAGATGGCTGCGATAATCGTGCGTCGTCAGCGAATCCCAATTGTAGAGAATGCGCCGTGCCGCAGGCTGCGCCGCAATCAGCCGCCGCATATTGGCGGGCGCGACTTGATGCGCCTGCAGGAAAATCACCCGATCGTAACGGTGCGACGCCGTCTTGCGGATGATCCGTCGATGATAGGCATCGAGCAGCAAACGGTAGAGGCGCGGGACGAAGCGCTTCAGCGACTTCTGGAAAAAGCTCGGCCGTTCGACCGGGAAAAAGTCGACGCGTTGCCCCTGCCGCTCCATCTCCGCAACAATCGCGCGGGTGTAGCCATAATAGTCTATGGCAATGAACAAGATGTCCGACACCGGGCTTTCCCTTGATCGTGCGGCGCGCCGCCTGCCGGCGACGCGCCTGTCAGACCGAAATCAGCTGCGGAACTGGCTGCTGTTGAAAACCGGATTGTCGGCGCGCGCGAAGAACAGGTCGACCTGCCACAGCGACTGATCGGTCGGACGCTGCATCGGTTCGACCAGATTGAGCACGCGGAAGCCTTTGCTTTCCATCAACGCGATCATCTCGTGAAACAGCAACGTCTCGTCAGTGTGACGGAAATTATAGGTTTCCATCACGATATAGTCGGTCTGCGCCAACGCGACGGTCGCGCCCTCGAGGATCGGACGTTCGAAACCATGGGTGTCGAACTTCAGGAAATAGGGGCCCTTCAGCCCCTTGCGTTCAAGGATCGCGTCGACCGACTGGACCGACACTTCGCGGCGTTCGCCTTCGGCGCCATGCACCGTGCTGCCGTCGAGATCGCTGGTCACCGCCAGTTCGACCGTGCCGCCGTCCTCCGCCCCTGCAACCGCCATGACATAGTCATAGCGCGGCTCGCTATCCTTGAGGCGCTGCAGGAAAGGCTCGCGCTCGCGAAGCGGGTCCACGCCGATCACGCGTGCGTTCGGAAAGACGTCGAGCGCCATGCGGCTCCAGACGCCACGCGCCGCACCCAGATCGACGATCGTATTCAGCTGCGGCGCCGAAGCCGCGATGCGCCGCATCACCGATTCCATATCGAAACCGCTGCGGTAAATCTGCGCGCCAAAGGGCGCCAACATGCTGTTGGCAACCGACAAAAGCTTTTTCTTCAAGAGCAGCATTCTTGATTGATCCTATTGATAGGCGGGGGAAAATGGGAATGGCCGTTCTCTGGCCCAAAGCGTAGGACAGCGCAACCTTGTTGGCCTCTCACACGCCGGCCAGGTTTACGCCATCACCCCGGATTGAGCCGCATCCGCCACGACGCCGCACGGTTGCCCGATACCCCGCCGAAGAGGCGCATGAAGCCGGCGAAGCTGAAGAGCATGAAGAAGGGCGTTAACAAGAGCGCCTCGCTCATCAGCGAAAGGAGCAGGATCGCGCCGAACAGCCAGCGCAGCGGAAGGAAGGGCTGCAGGAAAAGCCCCGCAAGGAACAACAGCCCCAACGGAATTCCCATCGTGTAGAGCGCGGTCACGATGCCGTTGGAATTGGGACGCTCGGTGATCGCATGATCGCCAAGTTGCGTTTCGCGATAGGCGACGCGCTCGGCTTCTTCATAATAACGCTCATAGTCGAAGCCGATGCCGACCACCGGGTTGGCGGCTGCAACGCGCACGCCCGTGATCAGGTCGAATTGCCGCGCCCAAGCCGATCCCTGGAGGACGCCCGTCGTTTTGGTTTCATAATTGTCATAAGCGAAGATTCCGACGGGGATCAGCGCGGCGATGCCGAGCAGTGCCACCACCAGCGTCTTGCTCACCTCGATCTTGCTCAGGTGGAGCAGATAGGCGACGCCAAGCTGCCCCATGCACAGCGCCAGGCCGGTCGTCGATTGCAGGCACGCGAGCGCAACCACCGCGCCGATCGCGTGGAAAAAGCGCGAGAAGACAAAAAGGCAGAGGAAGAGGTAGATGTTGAGATAGATCTGGAACACGCCGGGCTCGAAGAAGAAGCCGTCGGGCCGGAAGAACAGCGACCCTTCCTCCAGCATCACATGATAGTTGAAGATATAGAAAAACGTCTGATAAATCGTGCCATTGACCTCGACCGCGGTGAAGAAGCGGTTGAAAAGCACCGCTACAATGACCGTCAGGATGGCTTGGGGAACCATCCATTTGAGAAGGATGTCGAGGTCGATCGCCAGCGTGTCGCGTGGCTGGCCGCTGTAAAGCCCGAGCAATGCGAGCGCCCCGGCGAAGTTCGCGTAACGCGTCGCGAGGGATGCGATGTCGAGCCCGCCGGCCGCCAGCGAGGCGATCAGGACGAATACCAGCACCATCGGGATCGGGATCATCTGTCGGCGGAAGCCGAGCAATGGGCCACGCGCGAGCACGCACAGAACCACAAGCAGGATGAGCAGCGGAATCCGCGGCAGGATAAAATTGCCGCCGCTCAGCAGGATGCCGACAAAAAGCGCGGCGCGGCGAAGCCACATCTGAGCAATGGCAAATTGATCCACTTATTCCACTCCGCCTTGGGCCGCTGCGTCCCGAAAACTACCGTCGGGCGCGGTCGGAAACCAGTCCCTCCGTTCGAAACAAAAGCGCTTCACCGGAATCGCGGGACTGCCTACCGCGATCGAATAGGGCGGAATGTTCCGCGTGACCACGCTGTTCGCGCCGATGACGCAATGTTCGCCGACCGATGCGCCAATGATACACGCACCCTCGCCGATCCAGCTTCCCCGCCCGATCCGCACCGGCGCCAGCTGCGTCAGCCCCTGTTCGAGGATCGGTTTGGTGATATCGCGATATTCATGCGCATTGTCGCCGACGAATACCCGGTCGGCCAGCAGCACCGATTCCTCAAAAACGACCTCGTGCGTCGCAACGATATGGGCCCAGTTTCCGATCTTGGTGCCAGCGCCGATGTCCAGCCGCGCATCGTTGCTGTGCGCGGGCTGCACGATCAGATAGGCGCCTTCCTGAATCTCGACCCGGTCCTGCAGAAAGATCCGCCGCGCCTCACCGATATAGCGTGGGCGCACGATGCGGACCTTCCGGCCGAATTGCCCGAAACAGAAACCAATCAGGCGGTAGAAGACTACCGAGATCATGTCGTGGATGCGATAGATGATCACGCCGCTGCCTGCCGTCCCAAAATCCCGAACCGAAACTCGCCATAACGCCGAGACAGCCACCAGAAACCGCCCGCGACGATCAATCCCGTGACCGCCAGCCCCAGACTGCGCACCTCGACCACCCCGATCAGGTTGAACGGCGTTGTCGACAGGATCGCCGCACCGAACAGAAAGATGGTGAGGGCCGTCCCCGTGCCATAGGCGATCAGGTAGACGCGATACTGCATCAGCACGTTGAAGATAAGCGCGAAGGGCTGCGACAGCGTGAAGATCGCGAGTCCCGGCAGCAGCGCATAGAGATAGGGCAGGTCGCCGGCGTATTTGGGCAGCACCAGCTCGATCACCGGTCGCGCCAGCAGCGCCGTGACGACCATGCTGGCGATAAGATAGCCGAGCGAGATGAGGAACAGCATCCGCATCGACCGACCGACCTCCTCGCGGCGGCCCTCCTGATGCGCGCGGACCATCCGTGGCAGGAAGATCGCGTCGAAGCTGTTTGGAACAAGCTGGAAGATCGAGGTATAGAGGATGACCAGATAGAGATGCCCCAGCATTTCGATGCTGAGATCGGCCGCGACATACCAGCGCTCGATCTGGATATTGAGCTGGGTGAATATCCCGGTCAGGAAAAGGATGAAACCCGCGCGCAAGGCAGCCCGGATAAGGTCGCCCGAATATTCCAACGCGTCGGGGCGCGTGTCGGGCAGCCGGATCCATGCGAGGACGGCAAAGATCACCGGCGGCACGACGGTCGCAAGGATCGCCGCCATCAGCGGGTCCCATGGCGCGATCACGAACATCGCCAGCGCGCTGAGCCCCGACCAGCAGTTGAAACTGTTGACCGCGCCCAGCCGTTCCTGCGCGATCAGAGCACTACTCGTCCAGTTCTTGATCAGCGAGAAGATGCCGCCGAACAGGCCGAAAATGCCGAGCAGGAAATAGTCGCGGCCGGGTTCAATCGCGAGCACGACCACCAGCGCGACGATCGAAACAACCGATAGAACGCCGATGAAGCTGTAGAGCAGATTGTTGATCCGGCGCCCTTCTTCGGCGTCGGCCCCGCACAGCAGGCGATAGCCGCCCTGCAGAAAGCCGAACTGCACCGACATGATCAGCAGGATGATCGTCTGCAACAAAGCGACGAGCCCGAGTTCGCGATAGTCGAGCAGGAACATCGTGATCGCGCTGCGAACGAGGAAGATGACGTTCACGGCGACATTGATGACGACATAGAGCGAACGCGGATCGGCGGCAAAACGCATCAGGCGGTCGGGTGACCTCGTAAACATCAGCGTCCCCGGCCGCGCGCGGCGCGATCAGGCGGCATGCGACGCCCCCTGCCCCGCCGTCTTGGCGATCTCGGACCGGATCGCATCAATGACGTGCGCGATATTTTCCGCATCGTACAGCGTGTCGCACGGCAACGGATTGCCCGGATAGGATTCTTCGAAAATCGCCGCGAGATAATGGATCGCTGCTTCGTGCTTCACTGGCGCCTCGGCGGGTGCCGGCGCGCGCAGCAAGTCGCGTAGTTCGTCGAAGCTCCTGACCTTCGCGATGCCCGGCATGCAGTCATAGAATATCTCGCCCATCACATAGACCGGGCGGCCCAGCAGCGCGGCCTCCATGCCGACGGTGCTGGTCAGCGTCACGATTCGGGAATCGAGCGCCATGATCTGCCGCCCCGGCAGCTCGCCGGGCAAATAATAAAGATTGCTGCACCGCTTTTTCAGCTCGGCAAACTTGCCGCGCAGCAGTGCCCCCTTATCGACCGGATGTTCCTTGACGACCAGAATTTGCTGCGGCCCCATCGCCTTCAATATATTCTCGATCGTTCCGACCTGGTTGGCCATAAACTCCGACATATAGTTGAGCGTCGCCTCGGGCTCTTGGTGCAGCGGATAGAAGATGACCTCGCGCCCAGCGGGTAGCCCGTCGATCTTGTCATAGCCACCGAACCAGCCCTTGAAGAAGACTTCCAGCCTTTTGCCATATTCGTCGACATAGCTTTCGTAGCGAAAACCGCCGCCGTTCAGCGCGCGCCAGTCGCGCCACTTCCAGAGCAGCCACTTGACCACGGCCGCCGCAATCGGACGCAGCGCGCGGCGCCCCGCCAGATTGCGTACATAAAAGGGAACATAGGCCTTGTTGACGACGCGATCGACATAGTCAGCGGCAGTGGCAAGCGACGCCGCTGAGGGCTCTGACTGCGGAAACGTATCGCCCGCCAGCGTCATTGGATCGCCCAACCAGCAGAACCGGTCTTCAAGCACCGTGTGCATGGCCGCCAGATAGGCGATGTTGCGCTCGCGGGTCTCGATCAGCAACACCTCGGAAATCTCGATCGCGACCAGTTCGTTGATCACCGCCACCGGCTGATGCCGGTCGAGCAATTGCCGCCAGAAAGCGATCTCGCGGCCCAATATGTCGTTCCGTCCGCTGCGATCGTACCGGCCGAGGAAACGATCGGACATGAAGGAGGTGATCAGATAATTGTCGGGCACCGCAGCCGGCTCGATGCCGGCGATATCTTCTTCGAAACAGGCCGCAACCGCCTGTCCGCGGCGGCGCACCTGTTCGCTTTCGGCGCGCGTCATGGTGACGAACACGGCCTCATAATACTCGCTTGTCAGGCAAGGGAAATAATCGGCCTGATAGCCGCGCGCGAAAAAGAGGATGGTTGGCTTGGTCATGCTCGTTCTGAAATTGATCGGGCGGGATTTCGGCCGGCGCCGGTCGGCAAAGTCGCCGCGTCGGGGCGGAGCGCCCCTATTGCCCTAAAAGCCGACGAAGAACCGCCGGGTCCATGTCCGGCCGCACCTTCTGCGCGGCCGCGAATAATTTATCCGGCGCCGACGTCATATAGGGCGGAGGCGCCATGAAGGGGCGGTCGGAATTGAGCGTGATGAAAATCGCGGTTCGCGGTCGCTCACACCGGCTGCCGTAATGATAGCAGACAGCCGGATCGACCAGGATGGTATCACCCGCATCGCCGTAAAAGGCCCGGAACTCGTCATGGCCGAGTTCCTGTGCGAAGGTCGCGTCGTCCAGCCGCCGCGTGACGAACGCATCGGGAATTCGGCTCGTGTCCTTGCGATCCACGAACACGAACGGCCCATCGGCGGGTTCCTTCACATCGTTCAGATAGATGATCCAGTGAAGCGAGCGCGTATCGCCATAGTCCTTGTGCCACTTCTGGCTTTCGACCAGCGCGGGGCCGCGCGGAAAACTGTGGAGAACCTGGATGCTGTCGAACCGGAAGCGGCCGCCGAAATAGTCGGCGGCGATATCGAGGAACTCGCGCCGGAACGCCAGGCGGAACACCGGATTGGCCGGGTCGAAATCCTCTTCGGTGAACAGGTTCTTGAACGCGTGGCCGCTTGTCGGCGCCTCTGTCGCTTCGGCGCGCGGAATATAGATATCGCGGATCTGCTGCACTTCGTCGGCGCTGAGCCGGTTCCAGTCGGTAAAGCCGATATCTTCGATCACCCGCGATTCGGGAAGGCGCAGCCTCGGTTGTTCCGGCAAGCGCGGGGTGCCGACGTTGCGTAGCCGGCGCAGATGATAGACGGGGATCAGGCGCCACCGCATGAACCCAACGACATCCCTAACCGCAAGCATCATATATTCCCTTTGCTCAGTCCTTCCCGAGATGCGCGAACCAGTGGTCGTTCGGCGTCTCGGTCCTGATCCGGCGAACCGGCACCCCGACATAGGTGCCTGGCTCGGTAATCGATCGGTTGACCAGCGACATGGCGCCAATCACCACATTGTCGCAGATGTCAATGGGACCGATGATGACACTATTTGCTCCGATTACAACATTGTCCCCCAATTGAAAGACGTTGCCCGCCGCGTGGCGCGCCAGATATTCGGGATCGTCGGGCGTCCCGCCGACGAATTTGACTCCCGACATGATCGCAACCCTGCCCGGCGAGACAATCCCGTTGCCTCCCAGCAGAACCCCGCCCGGATGCGAGATCGCCAGCGCGCCGACGCGGATGCGATAGGATGTCAGATCGATCCCGCACAGCGTTAGCAGCGCACGATCCATGATCAGGGACAGGTGACGCCCGACCAGCGGCACCTTGAAATGCACCGTCGTCGCGATGCGAATGTGCAGGCGAATGAAGCGCTCGAGCATCAGGAACGACAGGGCAAAGCGTTTGATCATCCGGCTCTCCCCGCCTCAAGCATGATTGCCCCCGGTGCGCGCTTCGATCCGCATCGCCGGGTCGACCTCATCGAGCATGACCGGCCGCCCTCCCTCTAGATGCGATTGCACCATCGCGAACAATATCCGCTGGCCGGTCAGGATCGCGCCGCGGTTCGCCGCGTTGGATCGGCGCGCGTCTTCATCACCGTCGAGGCACGCGACCAGTTCGCGGATCGGCGCGAGTGTGCCGGCCGGCTCGGCGGGATCATAACCCTCGGTCACCGCTTGCCGTTCGGGATAGGGGTTGGCGCCCGAATGGTCCGATATCGCCAGTCCATGGCCGTCGTTCAGCACGGTCAGCTCGGCCGACTGGCACGACAGGATCAGGTCCATGCCCGGCGCGCGGCCGATATGCCCGGCAACCCCGTCTTCGAACCAGATCGTCGCCGCCTCGATCACGGGATCGTTTTCGATTGTCATCGACCCCGCCGCGCGCTCGACGCCGGCGAGCCGCGCCTGCACCGCCTCGACCCGCCGCGCGCCAGCAGCCAGCAGGATCAGGTCGACCGCATGCGGGTGGGTCCAATAGAGCGCGCCCTGCCCCAGCGTCGCGCGAATCTCGCGCAGCAGGCCGTGATCGCCGCCGTTCGCAAGCGCCACCGCCTGGCGATAGACGGGGAAAAAGCGGCGCACCGTGCCATAGGTCAGGAACAATTCGCCGCCCGCCTGCAACGCCTCGATCCGGGCCAGTTCGGCGACCGAATTGCACAGCGGCTTTTCGACGTGGAGCGCGCGGATGCCGACATCGAAACAGTCGGCGATGATTTCCGCGCGGCCGATCGTCCGCGTGGCGACGGTGACCAGATCGAGCGGCTCGGCGGCGAGCAGGGCCTTATGATCGGCATAGCCGCGCGCAACGCCATAAAAGGCCTGCACGCGCGCCAGTCCCTCGGCCGAGGGATCGCACAGCGCGGCGAGGTCGAGCCTGCCATGCGCCTGCACCGCCTCGGCATGCGCAAGCGGGAACCAGCACGTCGGGGCATATTCGCGGACCGCCGGACTGGTAAAAGCGCCCATGCGTCCGCAACCGATGACCGCGGCACGCCTCATTCGGCCCAACCCAGAACATAGGTGATCGCGTTGTTCTTGCGCGCCGCGAGGTCGGTATAGGCGGCCGCGATATCCGTCCCCGCATAGCGCCCCGAGATCAGCAGCGACGGATCGATCCGCCCCTCGGCGATCATCCGTGCGATCCAGCCCAAATTGGCGCGCTCGTTGAAGCGCAGGAAGGAGCGGCTGTCGTCCTGCTCGGGCGACCAGCCCACCGCCTCGATCCGCAACTGCTTCATATAGACATGCTCGCTGGCGAGCGGGTTTTCCGCCGGAACGCCCTCGCCGCGCCCCGGAAAGCCGAGCATTGCGATCACGCCATTCGGCCCCGCGAGCCGCAGCCCCGTCTGCCAGTCGCTCCAGCCATTGACAGTGCTGATCACGACATCGGCCCCGGCGCCGAGCGCCGCTTTCGCCTCGTCGATGGCACTCCGACCGAATGTCGCCCGCGCCCCCATGCGCCCGGCGAGCGCGGCCGAAGCCGTCTGGTCGCTGATCGCGATCACGTCCGCACCGGCGATGGCGGCCATGGCGACGCTCGTCAGACCGAGCGCGCCGAGCCCGATCACCAGCACGCGGCTTCCCGGGCGAACATTCGAGCGCAGCACGGCGTTATAGCCGAGATGATAGAGATAGGCGCAGGCGATCGAGGCCGCGTCGGCGTCGGCCGGCAGCCGGTAGAGGACATCGGCGACGGGCAGCAGGACATGGCTGCGATGCGAGGTGAAGCTCAGGACCCGGTCGCCCGGTGCATAATCAGGCGACCCGCTGGCGATCACCCGGCCGACGTGGCAATAGCCCTGCAGCCGCGGATAGACGACGCTGGGCCGCAGCGGCGGCAGGCCTTGCCAGGCGGCGATCTCGGTCCCCGGCGAAAGGACGCTGACGATCGTTTCGCAGAGCAACTCGCCTTCGCCGGGCGGAGCCAGCGGCTCGCGGCGAAGGTCGACTTCACCGGGCCCCGTCAGCCAGACCGTCGTCGCTTCGATCGCCGTCACAGCGGATAGCCCTTGCCGATGATGATATAGCGGTCCGCCATATCGCGCTCGAGCGGACTATGCGCTTCGAACCCCATTGTCCGCTCGGCGTCCTCGCGGTTCGCGCCCGCGGGCACATCGGCGACGGTGGCGGCGCGGCGCGGCCACCGCCCCGGCTTGGTTTCTTCCCAGATCGCGGGGTTGCGA
>CAUUIU010000074.1:0-11117 GCA_963545025.1 uncultured Sphingopyxis sp.
GATCGCTCAGTGTCTCGTGGGCTCGGAGATGTGTATAAGAGACAGGGATGGCGCGGCCGATGGCTTCGGGGATTTGCGGGAGAACGGCGTCGCCGAACGCCTCGACGATCAGGCTGGCCGCAGCCGTCCGCTTTCCAGCGCCGATCGCAACGCGCGTGCCAGCCACCCAGGCGGAAAGCCCATCATCCAGCCGTAGGTGATGGGCAAGGCCGCCGTTCCAGTCAGCCCACGGCTCCGCAGCATCGCCGCCAGCGCGCGGGCGCCCGCCCATTTGTCCGGCGCGCGATCCGTCATCGCGCCGTCCATCACCGCGTCCATCGTCGGCGATTTCCGCCGATCGTAGGCCGGACTCCAGCCGTCCATCCGGCTGTCGCGCTTCGTCGGGGTGGGGAGGATTTCCGCCGCGTGGCGCAACAGGTTCGGCGTGTCGATCTGCGCCTTCGCGCCGTTCGCCCGGCGTCCCGTTTCGATCTCCTGCCGGCTCAATCTCCGTCCGCCGTTCGGTTTGACAGGCGTCGGCATCATGCCCGCGTGCCGGCTCGCATGGCCCTGCAACTGGCTGAGCACATCGCCCCGGCCGCCCTTGTCCGCATCCGATTTGCGCGGCGTCGCGAGGATCATGCGAAGCGGATATGTCGATCCTGCGCCGCCGCCCGCGCCGTCCCTCATCCCGTCCGTCGCCATCGGCGTCGGCAGCCTGTTCTCGCGAAACAGGTCGAACAGACCCGATTCCTTGAGGGCCGTCCGTGCGCCCGATCCACCCTCCAGCCGGATGCCGCCTTGCTGGGATTGCGATACCGGCGTCGGCAAGCTGGCCTGGGTCGTAGCCGATAAGCCAGGACCGCTTGCGGACATGGTTGGCGCCGACATTTTCAGCAGCCACCACGCACGGTTCGCAGGCGTAGCCGAGCGTTTCCAGGAGAAGGAGCAGCCGGTCAGCGCCGCGAGTTCGCAGATTAGCGCTGTTCTCAAAAGCGAACCAGCGAGGGCGGCACTCTCCGACCAGCCGGACGGCTTCGAGGTAGAGGCCCGACCGTTCGCCTTCGATCCCCCTGCCTTTGGTGTTGGCGCTGGAGATGTCCTGGCACGGCGGCGAACCGACGATGATGTCGGGCAGGAATCCAAGTTCAGAAACAAGTCGAGCTGCCGTGAGGGACCGGACATCCGCGTAGAGTCTGACATGGGGATTGTTCTCCGCGTAGAGGATGCGGCGCCATTCGACGATCTCGCAGGCGGCGACGGTGACGAATCCGGCGCGGTGCAGGCCGAGCGACCAGCCGCCCGCCGCGGCGCTGAACAGGTCGAGCGCGCGCATCATTCGCAAAGCCCGTATTCGCTGTCGCAGAGCAGGCCGTGCTCATCGGCGTCGCGCTGCTCCTGCGCGAGGAACAGGTCGTAGTTGCGGCCGCCCCGGCTGGTGCGCGACCACGCGATCGCCCTGTCGATCGTCGCACGTCCATGATCGGCGGGATCGCCGGGCACGGTCGGCGCGGGCAGCAGGGATGCCGGCGCTCCCGATATCGCGGTGCGCCGCGAAACGAGGCTGACCAGCCGTTCCCACTCCCGCACGCGATCGACTTCCGCGGGAAACCGCATGGCCCAGGCGCGCAGTTCGCGCTTCCTAACCATGATGCAGGTCGAGCAGCCGACCCGGCTCATCCCCATCGTGTAGAGCGGGTTATGCCGGAGTCCGTGGCGCTCGGAGATGGCGAAGGCGTCGGCCGCCGACCAGCGAAAGATGGGCCGGTAGAGCACCTTGCGGGCGCCGGAGGGATGCCGCACCGACTGGATCGGCGGCTTCTTCGCCCGCGCCGGGCTTTCGTCGGCGCGCTCGCCGATCCAGTCGATGACCGAGATCCCCGCATCGAGCAGCGGACGCTTGCGATGCATCATCGGGATCAGTTTGGTCTCGTCGGTGCAGAAGCGCGTTTTGGTGCCGGGAAACCGGCCGTGCAGCATCGCCATGTCGAGGAACGGGATGCCGGTGGGATGCAGCAGCTCGAGCGCGCGGTCGATCAGATGATCGGGAACCGGGGGCGAGACCAGGACGGGACATTCGCACGCGGCGAGCCATTGGCCTTTCGTGAGCCTGCCTGCCTGCCACGCGGCCCGGCGCTGGTTGCACGCGCCCTTATGGCGGGTCCGCCGCTTCTCCTTCGACCATTCCTCGCGCAGCATCGCGCGCTTGCGGGCGAAGGCCGCCGCGTCTGTGAGCCCCGGCACGTCGTTCGCCGAGACCGTCTCGATACACAGGCCGGTGCGTTGTCGCAGCCAGCCGTCGAGATACGCGATGTGGTCGAGCGTGATCGGGTTCTCGTGGCCGTTGTCTGCCGAGAGGAACCGCGGCGCGCGGTTGCCGAACGCGGCAAGCCCCCTGCGCTCGATCCGCTCGACCATCCGGCAAAGGACGGCCTGGCTGTCCTTGCCGCCCGAGATGCTGCCGAAGTGCTGGGCGGCGATCATGGCCGCGGTTCCGGCCCGCGCCGCGTAACACGGTGCCGGGATTGATCGCCGCACGCAAAAGGCGTAGTAGTATAGCGTAGGGGAGACGGCGGATTTACTGCCCGATACTTCGCGTCGTCTCGCGAATTATCCACAGCACCAAAGCGCGTTAGAAAGAATACGAAGTATTCTTTACTGTTAGCATAGTTAGAAGAGAGCCGATTCCGCGAGCGATTCCAGAAGCTTGTGCGGAGGTCCGGTTTTTTATAGGCCGAGTCAGCGGTTTTTAATCGGCCGAGTCCGGCGGTTTTCAATAGGCCGAGTCTCATGGCCGGTTATCCACAGCCAGCCCCATGACCCGCGCCGCCTTCTCGAACGGATCGGCGGGCACGGGCGCGAAGGTCAGCCGCTCGCGGCCGAACGCCCGCTCGATCGCCAGCGCGTAGCCCGGCAGCGACTGGCGCTGCACGATGGCGCGCAGCTCGAACGCGAACTGCTTCAAGGGCGAGAGCGCGCCGGATTTCAGGTGAAGGTGCGGGACGTCGAAGCTCCAGCCGCCTTCCTGCTGGCCGCCATGCTTGCGCACGATCCGGTAGAGCCAGCGTTCCAGCCCGCCCGTTAGGTCGAAATAGGCCCGGTCGATGGTGAGCACGAACGTGCGGTCGACGACGCCGGCATAGAACCAGTCCGGCAGGATCAGCTCCAGTCCAAGCGGACGGCCGTCGCCGTCGAGCCGTTCCTGCCACTCGTTGATCCACGAGAAGCGATGGCGTCGCCGCTGGTGCTGCTGGCGGATCGAGGTGGCGACCGTGGTGGATTGCAGCCGGTCGAGCGCGGCCTTCAGCCGGTCATAATGATCCTTGCCGGTGCCTCGTCCGGTGAATGTGAGGATTTCGTGCGGCGTCGTCGCCATCAGGCGCGAGGTCGGCAGCCCCGCGTCGCGCGCGGCGACGATCTGGCTCGCCGCCCATATCAGCACGTCGGCGTCCCATATGGTCGCCATGCCATGTTCGGGCACGGCCTCGACCGATATCCAGGTCGCGCCCATGCGGAAATCGATCGGCGTCACCCGCCTGCGCTTGGCGAGGCTGAAGAACGGCCAGGCCATGAGGTCCTGGGCATCGCGCGGCGCGATATCGCGCCCGAGCGAGGGGAACAGCGCGAGTTGGGCGCGCTCGCCGGAACGGGAGGCGGTGCGCGGCATCATCGGCGGCTCTGCGTGATCGCCGCATCCCGCTGCGGCATGAGATCGTTCTGGCCGGGGTCGGACGTGGAATATTTGGTGCCGAGGTCGGCCCAGGCGCGCAGGTCGTCGACCGAATAGACCACCCGTCCGCCGATCCGGCGATAGGCCGGGCCGCTCCCGAAATAGCGGTGCTTCTCAAGCGTGCGGCCGGAAAGGCCAAGGAAGCGCGCCGCCTCGGGGGTCCGCAGGTAGCGGGGCGGAAGGGTCACGGGCGGTCGGGACAAGGGGCGTCTCCTGCGAGGCGGGGTGGCAGGAGGCGATCATGGCGAAGTGCTCACGGCAGGGTGGGGAACGAAGATTCGCAGCTGCGCCGATGTGACCACCCCCCGGCCGCTGTCATGCGGCGGGCGCTATCAGCGGAAGCGCAGCAGCTTGCGGTAGTCGCCCTTCATCATGGCGGTGGCGTCGCGCACCAGGCGATAAGCGAAGGACCGGGCGTCCGAATTCTTGAAATCGGATGCCGAGAGATGCGCGGCCTCGTCCCTGCCGAGCGCGATCGCGATTTGGCGGTATGTCGCCCCGGCGAGGCGCAGATCGAGCGCGCGAAGCATCAGCTCGAGCCGGGCCGCGCGGATCGGGGTGAGCGGCCATCCGCGCGGCAATGGGCCGGTTCGCTTGCCCGACATGAGTCGATGGAAACGCAGCAGGCTGAGGATGCGCTTGATGAAGTCCTTGTCGAGCGGGACGATCGCGGCGAGCGGCCGGCCGGGCGTCGGATCGCGCAGCCACAGCCGATGCTCGCCGGCCGCGTCAGCGACGACGACATGCCGGCCGTCGATTCCGGCCTGGTCGGCGAGCAGCGCGCCCAGCGCCAGCGGATCGACCGCCTTGGCGCCGGTATATCCTTCCGGCGCAGCGTCGAGGATCACGGTGACGGCGGTGAGTTCCGGCCGCCAGATCACCGTGCCCGACAGCTCATCAGGCAGATAGGCGAAAGGACAACCCCCAGCGGCGGGCGAGCGTCGTTCGCTCGCTGGCCGGGGCGTTCGGGTTCAGTCGCGCCCGCTCTGCGCGATACTGGCGGTTGCGTTGCAGGAACGCGGCGGCGAATTCGGCCCGGCCCGGCGTGTCCGGCGCATTGCCGGCACGCCGCGCGCGCCCTTCGGGCGTCATTGGCATGGGATCATCCTCTCCAGCCGCTCATTGTGCGGAGTCTGGACCGCCGAGGATCGGGAGAAGCACTGCATCCCGACAGCGCGAAGGCCGCGCCAGGCGATGCCGGCCGCGCATCGGAATCCACGACCGGAAAAATCCATTTCGGTCTGAATGTTAACTTATTCGATGGCGCGCGGGCCGAGCAGATATGCGTAGCCCACTTCGGTCATCCAGCGCGCGCGGGCGAGATGGCTCTCATGCATCGCGCGGGCGCGTTCGGGTTCCGCGGCCGGATCGATCCCGAAGATATGCGCCGCCGCGTCGCGCCAGTCGGCGCCCTCGTCGTCGGTATCGAGCAGGCGGATATAGTCGGCGAGGTGATCCTCGTCATAGGCGGTGAGCCGCGGCGCGTCGGGCGCGCGATCCTTGAAATGCTTGCCGGTCATAACGCCCCCGTTCCTCCAGTCCCGTTAACCTTTTAGACCGAAACGGAGACGATTCTATACGCACGGCGGGCATGGCTTCGCGCGTCGTCCGCAATGGTCGGGTTCCAGGTCAGCAGCGGTTCGTCTGCGGTGCGCCCCCGCAAACTTCGCTCCTGACCCTGATCGGGGAGTTGGAAAACCGGAATATCTCGGTCCCTGTGACCTTTAGCCCGGAAGCCTGTTGTATACGTCACAGGCTCCCCGACCATGTGGTCAAGGATAGCGGCGCCGTCACGGCCGACGCCCAACCGGATATTCAGGGGTTTCCACGCCCCAGGCCGCCGCGTAGCGGCCCACGTCTTTCTTAGGACGGGGACGCCGTTCTGGCTACTGTCTCTTGCGAGCCGGGCGATGCCCGGCGAGCGCGCGCCATGACGGCCGCGCGGACCTATGGGCCGCGCGGCCGCCGCTGCTCCGGGCAGGACCTGCAGCCGGTTGTCGGTTGTCGGTTGTCGGTTCTCAATATCGGCCCGAGAAAGGCAAGAACGGCTGTTCTTTCCAGCTTCGGTCAACACGGCGGTAGGTCAGCCGCCGGCAGCGAAATGCGTTCCAGGTCCAAATCAGCGGCTCAAAGCCGTGCCACCAATCGGCGTCAATGTCGCCGCAACGCCCTTCAAAGCAAAGCTTATGGCGCGCGTCATAGAGTCGAAACTCCATCGGCAAACTGTCGCCCTCGTTCGTGCCGGCATAGGCGATGCTTCCTTCGGCATCTTCACCGACCCCGGCAAGGGAAGTGCCCATATGATCGGATGTGATAATCCAGCGCATGATATAATTCCTTGTGAGGGTGGCGCCCGCCGCAGGGACGGGCGCGAATGATGGGAAAGGGTGGCGACCTATGCGGCCGCCCGGCGATGCTGCCGCGCGGCAAGCCGCTTGCTGGCGGTGTGATAGTGGCCGTTGTCCAGTTCTATGCCGGTCCAGTCGCGCCCGAGTTGCTGGGCTGCCGCAAGGGTCGAACCGCTACCGCTGAATGGGTCCAGGACAAGGTCGCCCGGCTGCGTGAAAGCCTCGATCAATGGCGCCAGTGCTTCAACCGGCTTCTGCGTGGGGTGCAGGCGGTTCCCGCTGTAAGGAAAATCGAGCACATCGGGGATAGGCCGTGTCGGACGGACGGGATTGCCCTTTGCCAACAAATAGGCTTGCTCATGTTCATAGCGAAGGAAGCGGGCCGATGACGCATAACGCTTGCGGAAAACAAGATGGCCGACGATGCGGAAGCCTGCCGCCTTCCATGCATCCATGAACAAATCGACTTTGTTCCAGCCATAGAAGGAAACCGCAAAGCCGCCATCCTTCAAGACGCGGTGCATTTCCCGAAACGCCGGACGCAGCCACCGGCCGTTATCGTCATTGGCGACCTTGCGCCCCTGGCGGTCCCGGTAGCGGGTCACATAGGGCGGATCGGTCAGGATGAAATCCACCGTGCCGCTATCGAAAGCCTGCATCACTTCAATGCAATCACCGTTGAAGATCACATCGCGGGGAGCCTGTGCCTTGCTGGTCATATCTCAAATCCTTTGGTTCTGAAGTTCAGCGAAGCGGAATGCCGCGCCTGAACTTCTGCCCGGCGGCGAGCCAAGGGTAGCAACGGGGCAAGGGCGGCCGGGGCGGAGGGGAATCACCCGCCTGCACAAGCGAAGCGCGGAAGGTGGGGATACCGCCCCGGACGGTTCCACTTACCTTGACCGGCGCGAGGACTACGTCCTTAGCAACGATCGCGCCGCCTTGGCGGCGCGAAAAGCAAATGACAGCCGGGATTACCGGCGCGGCCTTCAGGCCGATCCCTGCTCGATCCCCCCAGACCGCTATCCTGCGAGGCACAAAAAAACCCGATGGCGTGGGGCGCCATCGGGTGCTGTCCGCCTTACAGGTCGCGGTAGGCTGCAACCTCATCGCTGAGGTAGGGGATGTATCCGTGGGCGCGTGCCAGTTCGCGCGCTTCCCACTTCCGTTCCCATTCCGGCTTGGCCTGCTCGGCGGCCATCTTCCGGTCGGCCCTGGCCTTGTTGATCCTGCGAATCTTTGCCCAATCCTTTTTCATGTCTGCCTCCTGTGTGCTGGCGTTGCTGATGCATCAGGCAGGCTTTGGCGGGCGACGCGGGCAAGCTGAAAAACGGAGGGTCCGCTTGCGGAAACCGTAGGCGCTGGCGCCGGTTTTCTGCTTGGTGGCTATGCCACTTCCCGCATGAGGCGCCCGGCAAAGCCAGATGCGCTAATCAGCAACCAGCCCGGGAGGGAGATGAACGGATTTTCGGGCAAAGCGGGATCGGCAAGGCTAGGGCCATAGTGGAAAACACGCCGGGCAAGGTAGGAATGGGGGCAGAAGTGGGACGCTTCCCCTGCACTTTGCGCGCATGGATGCCTCCGTCGACCAGGATGCGGAGTCCTGGGCTTACCGTTATCTGGCTGGGCGGGCGCCTGTAGCGAGTATGGCATCGTCCGGTGGCAGGCCGATGCAATGGCTGGTGCGGTTTCGCACGGCGCAGATCCTTTATGGAAAACTGGAAGCGCCCCGCCATTGCTGGCGGGACGCTTCCGCGGTCAGTCGACCTTCAGCTCGAACTTGCCCGTTGTCTCGGTCGAGACAAGCCGGAGATGAACGTCCGGCGCCAGGACCGGATTGAGTTTGAGCGAAGCGTAGGGCTTCTGGTCCTTGGTGGCCTTGAGCCAGCCCACACCGAATTCCACGCGTTCATCGTCGGCGGCAACGATGCGATAGTCGGGCGACTTGTCGCTTGCCTTGTCGCCGATCCGAAGGATTTCCACCTTCTCGCTGAGACCGAAAAAGCGGATTTCGCCGTGAAAGCCGCGATCGGTCGCTTTGAAGTTTCCGCAGATCATGTCGTCAGTCCTTTCTTGACTCGGGACCGCGCCCTTCGCGGCCTCGTGGCGTGTCGAAGATCGGGGACGTTCGGCTGCGCACCGCTTGCGGCCTATGGACGGCCAAAGGGCCGCTTTTTTGCTTCGCGCTGCAAAGCCGAAGGCGGCGGAAAAAAGCTGCCCGGCGCCGTTGCGCCGCCAGGTGGACACGATCAGATCAAGCCACGAGGGAGGCCGCGAGGGTCGGTCGGGCAGGCAGGACGGGAGACAATGCTGCACCCGGTATTTCAGCGGACCCAGCAGCGATGGCTGGGTTATGGCTTTCGCGTCGGCGTGGCAGGATTCACGGGCGAGCGAACAGCGCGGTGAATAGGCGCTCGGCTTCGGCCATGCCGTCGTCGGTCAGATGCACCGACTTTGCCTTGCGCGCAGGATCGGAGATCAGCCCGCGTTCGTGCAGTCGATCCATCGCGCTCCAGTCGAAGCCTTTCCAGGCCGTGCCGGTGGTGCTGAGGTTGAGCCATAGCAGGGCAAGCACCGCCTCGTCGATTCTGTCGGTGTCGGTGTCGGTGTCCGTCCGCGAGTCCATGCGCGGGAGGATAGCAAACCGGGCTGCACACGGCATCCACGATCCCGCCGTGAGCACTTATCTTTGCTACGCTACACTTCGCTATTTCCGCCTTGCGCCGCCGTGCGCCGAATCCCGCCGCCGTTGCTACGGGTCCGGCATGTATGCGCCCGAGGGCGATTTTGCTGGATTCCCGAGAGATGCGCGGCAGCTTGAGCAATATGGGACTCTCTCGCAAACGTCGCCGCCGCGCACCCCGCGGCTGGTCGGAAGGGCTGGAAGACCTGCACGATTACATGCAGCCGCAGCCGACGCGCGCGTCGGCGCGCAAGAATGCCGCCAGCGCGCCGATCGTCGTTACCGACGACTGGCCCGAGCAGGTTCCCATCGGCGATGCCGAGTTGCGCGTCATCGAAGGCGCTTTTCGTGAGGAGCTGGACGCCCTGTTCGGGCCGCTCCCCTAAAACGGCCAATGGAAAGGGGTTGAAATGTTCGTCAAAGTGACGTACATTGTAGCGGAAATGGATAAGTCAGGAGTCGGTCCCATGCCGCGCAAACAAGCCGTAGCGGAGTCCGCCAGAGCCAATCGCGTCGAGCGGCTCGGCTTCCGTATTGACGAAGAAACGAAGGATTTGATCGAGCGGGCAGCTCACCTCACGCGGCGCAAGGTCAGCGACTTTTGCGTGACAGCGCTAGCCGACACGGCGCGGCGAACGATCGCCGAGCATGAAACGCTCGTGCTGTCGGATCGCGACCGCGCGGCGTTCTTCGATGCGCTCATCAATCCGCCCGAGCCCAGCGAGCGGCTGATCCGCGCTCTCCAGGAGCACCGGCGCCGGGTTGCGTCCTGATCATGACGGCGCATGCGGATTTGCAGGTCGAGCCGCTGGGGCCGCATCACGACCGCGAGGGATTTTCCTGCGGCATCGACAGTCTCGATCGATATTTGCGGAGGCAGGCGGGCCAGGACATGCGCCGCCGCTCGGCTGGTGTGTTCGTTCTCGCCGAGCGTGCAAATCCCGGCGTGGTTCTCGGCTATTACACGCTTAGTCAGGCCAACATCGCGCAGGGCGACATTCCGGCAGCGGCGCGAAAGCATGTCCCGCGTTACCCGCTCGTCGCCGCGACGCTGATCGGCCAGCTCGCGGTGTCGCAAGCGAGGCAGGGCGAACGCCTTGGGGCGATCCTGATCGCCGATGCCGTCGAGCGCGTCTGGGCGACGGCCGCGACAGCTGGCTCGTCGATACTCGTCGTGGACGCCATCAATGATCGCGCGGCAGCCTTCTACGAAGGCAATGGCTTCGTGCGCCTGCCAGATTCCCAACGCCTCGTGCTGCCGATGCACACTATTCAAAGATTGGTCGAACGATGACGAACGCTGCTCTCGCCCCCTCGGAAACCGGAGCCGTGCAACCGGCGCTGCGGGCCGCGCTCTACCTGCGCGTCTCGTCGCCGCGTTCGGCCGAGAGCGATCTGTCGATCCCGGACCAGCGCCGCCAGACGTCGAGCTATTGCCACTCGAACGGCTGGGAAGTCGCGGCCGAGTTTGTCGAGCCGGGGGTTTCGGGCACAGACGATCGCCGTCCCGCCTTCCAGGAAATGATCGACGCGGCGCTGGAAAGGCCGTCGCCCTTCGACGTGATCGTGGTCCATAGCTTCTCGCGCTTTTTCCGCGATCAATTCCAGTTCGAGTTCTACCTCCGCAAGCTGGCGAAGAACGGCGTGCAGCTCGTCTCCATCACGCAGATTCTCGGCGATGATCCGATGAGCGAGATGATGCGGAAAATCATGACGCTGTTCGACGAATATCAGTCGAAGGAGAACGGCAAGCATACGCTGCGCGCGATGAACGAAAACGCCCGGCAGGGTTTCTGGAATGGCGCCCGTCCTCCGATCGGCTATCGCGCGGTCGCGGCCGAGCAGCGCGGCGCGAAGATCAAGAAAAAGCTGGAGATCGATCCGCTCCACGCCGAAACGGTGCGCCGCATTTTCCGGCTGGCGCTGGAAGGCGCGGATGGGCGCGGGCCGATCGGGGTCATGGCGATCGCGTGCTGGCTCAATGAGAATAATATCCGCACGCGCTATGGCGGTCGGTGGGGCAAGGGCATGGTCCATCAGGTGCTGACGCGGACCACCTATATCGGCGAGCACCGCTTCAACACCTATGACGTGAAGAAGGGGCGCGCGAAGCCGGAGACCGAGCACGCCATCATGGAGGTGCCGCCGATCATAACGGTGGCGGAGTTCGAGGCCGTGCAGCGATCCTTGAAAGCGCGCAGCCCGAAGATGATGCCGCCGCGGGCGGTGGGCGGATCGACGCTCTTGACGGGCATCTGCTTCTGCGCCTGTTGCGGTGGCGCGATGACGCTGCGCACCGGCACCAGCCGGAGTGGGCAGGAGTATCGCTACTACACCTGTCTCTTATACACATCTGACGCTGCCGACGAAGCTAGAAGTG